>JANLSY010000280.1:0-9555 GCA_031362665.1 Sphingomonadales bacterium | reverse complement strand
AGATTCCCACGCGTTACGCACCCGTGCGCCACTAGACCCGAAGGTCTCGTTCGACTTGCATGTGTTAAGCATGCCGCCAGCGTTCGTTCTGAGCCAGGATCAAACTCTCAAGTTTGATTCAAAAACCAGACTGGCACGGATAAATCCGCAAACCAGCAAGGCTCGAACTTTCAGGCGTTGTTCCTGCACAAATTACTATACATGGTGTATAGGACATATGTGCTGAACGACGTAATTTTTAACCAAGCACCCGAGGCCTAAAAACCCCCGGACCTGGCGCCGCCGCCCACATGTCCCTTCATCTAATATCACAATGTCAAAGAGCCAAACCGACAAAAAAGCGGACACCTATGGTTCCCTGATATTGCTACCAGAGGAGTAGGTGACCTATTTGTTGGCGACCAGACCGCAGAAACGCTTGCTTCCCGTCCGGTGAGAGGGCCTCTAAAGCGGGTTTGGGATTCGGTCAACAGCCATTTGCAATTTTATTACAAAAAAAATGCACCGCCGCCGGAATGCGAGGCTTTGGTAAGCATTTCGGCGTATGAGGCCGCCTATGGATGTCAGTGCACTCAATCAGGAACTTGCCCCCGAGGATTTCGGGAAACGCGTGAAATCTGCGGTTTTCTGGCGTTCGGGTACGCAAATTCTGTCCCAGCTGATTAGCTGGGGAGCGACGCTGGCGGTCATCCGAATCCTTGATCCGCACGATTACGGCCTCTTCGCGATGACCTCCGTTGTGCTGGTATTCCTTAACTTTCTTAACGGTTACGGGCTGGTTTCAGCGCTGATCAAGGCCGAAACGGTTGAGCCGATTCGGATCAGGCAAGCATTCGGGATGCTCATTCTGTTGAACAGCGGCCTCGCCGCGATTCAGTTTTTCGCGGTCGCGCCGCTGGCGGCCGCCTATTATCAGGAAGCGATCGTTGCCGACCTGCTCCGTTGGCAGGCATTGATCTACCTCTCGACGCCGTTCGTCATCCTGCCAGAGGCGATGCTAACGCGGAATCTCGACTTCAAAAAGCCTGCAATGGTCAACCTGACCGTGGCGGTCATCGGCGCATCGGTGTCGCTGGGGATGGCCCTGAACAGCTATGGCGTGTGGACTTTGGTATTCGCGCCGGTCTCGATGTTCTGGGCACGGGCGATATTATTAATCATCGTGACCAAGTTCCGCGTAACGCCGTCGTTCGATTTCAATGGCGCGGGCAGCATATTCGGGTTCGGGCTGACCATGTTGGCAAGCCACGGCCTTTACATTGTGCAGACCCAGTCTGACATTTTCATCGCCGCGCGCCATGTCGACGCGCATTTGCTGGGCATTTATGCCGAGGCGTTATTCGTCGCGCAGTTGTTCGCGACCAAATTCGTGCCACCTTTGAATGAAGTCGCCTTTCCTGCTTATTCGAGGATGCAGCATGACAAGAGCGCGTTAAGCTATGGTTTCCTGAAAGCCGTCCGTCTCATCATGCTCGTCGCCTGCCCGCTCTATTTCGGTATGGCGATTTCAGCGGGGCCGTTCGTCGAGACGTTGCTCGGCGAAAAATGGATCGAGGCGGTACCGATTGTAACCGCGCTGGCGCTGGCGATGCCGTTTCTCACTCTACAGATTGTTTTCCATCCGGCAATCAACGCTCTGAGCGTGCCGAAAATCATCCTGCGTAACGCCATTGCGGGAGCAGTCATTATGCCATGCACTTACCTCGTCGCGGTTCGCTACGGTATCGAAGCGATGGCATGGAGCTGGCTGGTTTCGGTACCTTTGCTGCTGGCAATCACGATCTACCAGATTCGCCCCTTTATCGGCTTCCGCCTGCGCGACCTGATGCGTGCGACATTACCGGGATTAGGCGCTTCGCTGCTTATGTGCGCCGCTGTATGGAGTGTCGATCATCTGGTGATGGCCTATATCTGGCGCGACATCCCTGCACCCCTTCACCTCGCCGCGCTTACGCTGAGTGGCGCGCTTACTTATTTCGCCTTGCTCTATTTCGGCGCGCGCGCAACATTCAACGAGGTGGTAGGGCTGGTAATGCGGCGGAAAATGCCAGACGAAATCTCAGCCTGAGATTCGTGCAGCCATCCGGCTAAGCGCAATACGGTCGAACCAGCTTTCCGGAAGCGAAGCGCGCGGTGCAAGCTTTGGCATCTCCCGCGCATAAAGCTGACTCATCTGCCGCGGCAAGCCGACGGGGCCGACACTGCACATGATCTTGCTGATCATCCGGTTCTGGAAATGGCGGACACTGTAATTGATCATCCGGCGATATTGCAGCCGCCAGCTTTGCGGAGCCAGCAGATGCACTGGCTCGCACAGGAAGCCCGCACCTTCGCAAACCTTGACGCGTGCATCGTCCCAATTGTCTTCACTGGCAAGATCGGTCTTAGCCATCGCCGCGATTAATCCATCATCGCCAATGAGGTCGTCAGGCAAGCGAACAGCTTTCGCTTTCATCCGCGCGAGGAAATCGCCGCGCAGCGCGTAAAGATCGCCGAACAGCCCATGTTCGCGGCGCATTGCATCTTGATAATGGCCAAGCTTGCGCCCGTTGAGCGGCAGGGCCGAAGCGGCATTGGCATAAGTGTCCGGCTCAAGGGTTGCGGCCAATGCCGCTATCGAACCGGCCGCCACTTCGGCATCGCCATCGACAAATATATGGACGTCGTGAAAGGCCGGAAGCGTATCGAAAACAAAGCGATTCCAACTGCGCGATTTGCCGCCTTCGGTAAAATTATGGACGCTGACATTATCGTAATGCGCGGCAATTTCGCGGGCGATGGCTGCAGTCCGGTCAATCGAGCCGTTGACGACGATATGGATGGCAACAGCGGTATCGCCGAGCGGCAGGCTGCGCATACAGATCGCAATCCGCGCCTCTTCCTGATGCGCTAGCACGGCAACGCAAATCGGCGGCTGCGCGCTCATTGCTTTTGCGCGATTGCCCATACGGTCAGGGGAAAGCGCGCGTCATTGGCAAAGGCGCGCTGCCAGCCGGCGCGCTGCCAGCGCACGAGGTTCGCCTTGACCGCAGACGCATTGCCCCAGCTTCCGGTGACGGTATGTGCAGGATCGAAACCTGCCTCTTCAAGGAAATGCTTCATCCCCGTTTCGGTCCAGCGGCTGCAATCAATCGGCACCGCATGGTAGCGAATCATGAATGGCGTGATGTTCACGAACCAGCCGCCCGGACGCAACATATCGTATACATGGCGCGCGGCCCGATAAGGATAAGGCAGATGTTCCCAGACATTGTCGGCAATGATAATGTCGAAGACCGTATCGAGTCGCTCGTGGCAGATGTCATGATCGGGCCAGTTCATCTCGCGGTAGCTGCCCCATGTCCGGTCGCGCCATTTCCACCCGGCCGAAATTTCGAGCGTATCGAGCCTTTCGCAGGGCAGCGTATCGAGCCACGCATCGATCTCGCGGTAAGCGACGACACGGGTAATGTGCGTTTTGTCATAACCGACGCGCCGCGCGGCGCTTTCGATAAGGGATTTCAATTGCAAGTTCATGGCCAGTCCTGCGGAGTTGCCCCCGCATAACCGCCAAGCCTTACAATCGCGTAAACCCTGCTCAGGCTTTCAAAAGACCGATCTCAATGAGGCGTTCGCGCAAATAATCGTCCGCCAGTATCGGTTCGGGATATCGGTTAGGGTTATCGGGTGATACGCATTGCGGCAGCGTTTCAATAGCAAAGTCCGAATTCAGATGGAGGAAGAACGGCATCGAATAGCGGCTGAACTTCGACCGCTCCCCGCTCGGGTTGACCACGCGATGGGTGGTCGAGGGCAGCACATGATTGCACAGGCGTTGCAACATATCACCGACATTCACCGCCAACCCGCCTTCCGGAGGTGCGACTTCCATCCAGCTGCCGTCCGGGCGAAGGATTTGAAGCCCGGCTTCTTCGGCACCAAGCAACAAGGTAATGAGATTGATGTCCTCATGCGCGCCCGCGCGGATGCAGCCATCGGCATCGCCTTCGATCGGCGGATAATGGAGCAGGCGAAGGATTGAATTGCCGTTCTCGATCTTGTCACCGAACCAGTCGGCGGGCAGCCCAAGGTACAAAGCGATCGACGACAATATCCCCGCACCGACCCGATCCATTTCGGCATATAGTGCCTGGAACGTCTCCTTGAACTCCGGCACATCGGGCCAGATATTGGGCAGCATGGTTTTGGAGTCACGACCGACATGCCAGAATTCCTTCAGATCATGATGATCCGCGCCCTTAGCAATTTCTGTCTTAAATGGCGTATAACCACGCTGTCCGGCGATGGCATTGTCGAAGCCTTGCATCTTTGCAGCTTCGGGTTGGTCGAACAGTTTCTTGGTCAGCGCCCACGCTTTGGCGACAAGCGTCGGGTCGAGGCCATGGTCGACCACGGTCGCAAAACCATAGGTTTTGAAAGAATCGCCAAGCTGTTGGCCGAGCGCATCGGCATCGCCGGTCGCTAACGAAATAACGGGCATCTGTGTCATGGACATTCAGATAGTGGCTGCCTTAAAGCGGCGCTAGTGAAAAACAGGAGCGACGCGTGCCGAAACAATATTGGCTGATGAAATCCGAACCCGACGCCTACAGCTGGGACGATCTGGTCGCACAGAAAGAAGGTATGTGGGACGGCGTGCGCAACCACACCGCTGCAATCAACCTGCGCACGATGAAAGTCGGCGACGAGGCCTTTTTCTACCATAGCAATATCGGATTGGAGATTATCGGTATCATGACGATCAGCGAGGAGCATTTTATCGATCCGACCGACGAGAAGGCCCGCTTTGTCGCGGTAAAGGTCAAACCTGTGCGCAAAATTGCGAACCCGGTGACGCTCAAGGCCATCAAGGCCAATCCAAAACTGGCGGAGATGGAGCTGATCCGGCAATCGCGACTATCGGTCGCGCCGGTCCGGCCTGCCGAGTGGAAAGAGATATTGAAAATGGCGGGCGAATGACCGCGATGCGCTTAGCGATTCTCAGTCCTGTTCCTGAATATGAAGAGAACTGGTCGCATATAAAGGCTGATTATAGTCGGCTGTTCGGCGAGGACACGGCCTTTATCGATTGGACAAAGGCCCGTGATTTAAGTGACTTCGACCTGGTCACACCTTTATTAGCATGGGGATATCCGCGCGACACGGCAATCTGGTTTGCCCTGCTCGACCGCATGGAGGCTGAGGGCCTGCCAGTTACCAATCCGGTATCGGTTGTGCGCTGGAATAGCGACAAGGCCTATCTCGCGGAGCTCGAAACGGCGGGCGTCGCTACCGTTCCGACGCGCATGAGCGAATCGTTGAACGAAGCCGCTCTCTGTGATGCGCGAACCGCATTCGGGTGCGACAATTTGGTCATCAAACCCCCGATTTCAGGCGGCGCCGACGGCACGTTCCGGCTGACGAAGGATGAAATGGTGCCTGAATCGGTTGCAGGCAACCGAATGATGATACAGCCCTTTTTGCCGAGCATCGCAGCGGAGGGCGAATATTCGCTTTTCTTTTTTGGCGGCACATTCAGCCATTCGATCATCAAACGCCCCGCCGCCGGCGACTTTCGTGTGCAGGATCAGTTTGGAGGATATGAAGAAGCCATCGAAGCGCCCGCCGCAGCTTTGCTGTTGGCCCACGAAGCACTGGCTGCGACGGCGGACATCACGCGAACCGACATGCTTGCTTACGCCCGGGTCGATATGCTGCGCGACGGCGAGGGCCAGTTCCGACTGATGGAACTTGAACTCATCGAGCCTTCCTTATTCCTGCACTTTGCTCCCGATGGTGGCGCGGCCTTTGCCTCGTCATTGATATCCAAGATGCGGTGAGCCGTGGAACCATAATCCTTGACGTCGATTGAGTCGGTGTACCGGCCCGCAAATCCCGCGAGGCCGGATTACGCAGAAAGGATTGCGTCATGGGCGAACTCACTGACAAAGCCAAAGGACT
This sequence comes from Sphingomonadales bacterium, assembly GCA_031362665.1. GTDB lineage: Bacteria > Pseudomonadota > Alphaproteobacteria > Sphingomonadales > Sphingomonadaceae > Sphingorhabdus_B. The sequence goes on along the minus strand of JANLSY010000280.1, from coordinate 3,615 downwards.
TGGCAACGAAATCGCAGGTAACATCAAGCAGGCTACTGGCAAAGCAACCGACAAGCCGCATCTGGAAGCCGAAGGCATTGTGCAAGAGCGCAAGGGCGAAGTCCAAAATCTAACAGGTAAAATCAAAGGCGCTTTGGGCGATAAAGTCTGAAGCCTAATTGGCTCATTAAAAAGGTCGCCGCTCTGGCGGCCTTTTTATGCCTGGCGGTAGTCCGCGGTCACCTCGCCGCAGGCGCGCAATTCTTCCTCATGCCCGACCTCACGCCAGCTTTCCCTGAGCGCGTCGCTCTCCCAGCCAAGCATCGCCGGTAAGGTCAACATATTGTGTACCCATTCCTGACCGGCATGGCCAACATCCAACCCGTAAGTTCGGACGCGGAACGCAACCGGCGCGAAGAACGCGTCAACGGCGGTGAATTTTGGCCCGGCTAAAAACAGTCCGCCAAAACTATCCAGCCCCTGCGCCCATAATTCGGTAATCCGTGCGACGTCACGTTGAAGGGCTTCGGACATCGGTTTTGGTTTAACCCGCACCCCGACATTCATCGTGCAGTCGTTGCGCAGCGCCGAAAAGCCGCCGTGCATTTCGCAAACCGCGCACATCGCCCAAGCGCGCGCGGCTTCGTCGGCCGGCCATACGCCTTCGTGACGATCGGCGAGATAAAGCGTAATTCCGAGTGAATCCCAGATAATCCGCCCTTTCCCTTCTTTGGCGCCGTCGATGAGCACAGGCACTTGTCCGGTTGGCGAAAAAGACCGGAACGCATCATAATTGCTGGTTGATGCAAATGGCTCCAGCCGATCCTCGAACGGAATTCCAAGTATCGTCATCAGCACCCATGGTCGCAGGCTCCAGCTTGAATAATTGCGGTTCGCCGTGATGAGTGTGTAGGTCATTTCTTACCTTTCTTTCGCCCCGTCAAATCAGGATGCCGGAATATCGCTCAGGTCCAGCCAGCGCGAGTCTAACCGTTTATCGTAAGCATCAAACACGGCGAACGGAATGCGAAAGGGTGTGCCCCAATTGCTGTTCCACATCGCAACAACCCCGATCCGGGTCGCTGGTTCAAAGATCAAGGTCGTCCGATAACCGTCGACCGCGCCCGAATGGCCGACGAGGGCATGCTCGCCATATTTGAAGCTGCGCCAGCCAAGGCCATAATGGGCGTCGCTGTTCGCCTGACGCAGCGCGCCGCCATATAATCTCGCCGTTTCGACCCGCGGCATCTGCGCGACGCGCAATACCGATGATGGCAACACATCTGGCCGATCCCCCATCGCCGCCTCCATCCAGCGTGCAAAATCGACAATATTGCTTTCGACCCCGGCAGCCGCAGGAACACGCCAATAGGTATCCTTCAATGTCCGCACCTGCGAACCATTATGCGGCCGCGCCCAATCCTTTGCGCCGGTCAGTCCGGCCATGCCGTACGATGCGCTCTTCATGCCAAGCGGCAGGAAAAACCGTTCACTCACCGAATCGGTAAATGGTCGTTTCGATGCCTGCGCCAATATTTCGCTGGCAGCATCGAAAGCGACATTCTGATAGGTATGGCACGTCCCTGGATCGCATTGAAGCGGAGCAGCGGCGAGTTCGGCGCGCACTTTTTGCGGACTTTCGCCGTCTTCCAGTTTCTCGTCATAGGCGTTTTTGGTAAGGCCCGTCCGTTGCGCGAGTAGCTGTGCCAGTGTAACCTGCGATTCCGCGCCATCGGGCAAACGAAGAGAGCTTCGCCAGCTCCCGACCGGTCGATCAAGATCGAGCGCGCCTTCGCTGGCAAGGGTGGCTGCAAGCGTCCCCGTTACCGTTTTTGAAACCGATGCCCAGCGAAATACGGTCGCGGGCGTGACCGGGACTTGGGTAGATTTATCGACAACGCCATAAGTATGGACGAAGCTCAGCTTGCCATCTTCGACCACGGCCACCGCCAAACCTGCCATTTCGGGGCGCGCTGCCAATTCCGTCAATTGCCGGTTGAGCGTAGTATAATCGATCCTTCCCCGCCATTCGTCAGGCGAATCGGGAATATCCTGTTCGGCAGCGAAAGATTTTCCGAACGCAACGGAGATGTCTTTATCGACCCCCAATGCCGAGAGACCATACCAGCTAGCTGATGCTAATATTCCAACCGCGACGAGCGCTTTGACAATCCACTTCATCTCTCGGTTAAACCGCCACCTCGTAATTAGCTGTCGTTTTCGCAGCGACCTCCTCGGCCGTCACCCCCGGCGCCACCTCAATAAGTTCGAATAACGTCGAATGGTCGGTCCGCTGGAACACTGCGAGGTCGGTAATAATCATATCGACGACATTCTTGCCCGTAAGCGGTAGGGTGCAGGCGGGAATGAATTTCGGGCTACCGTCCTTCGCATTATGCTCCATCACGACGATGATTTTCTTGACACCCGCAACCAGATCCATCGCGCCGCCCATGCCCTTGATCATTTTACCGGGGATCATCCAGTTGGCGATATCGCCATTTTCGGCGACTTCCATTGCACCTAACACCGTCAGGTCGATATGCCCGCCGCGGATCATCGCGAAAGACGCCGCACTGTCGAAATAGGCGGTCTGCGGCAACTCACTGATCGTCTGCTTGCCGGCATTGATTAAGTCGGCGTCTTCTTCGCCCGCATAAGGGAATGGGCCGATGCCCAGCATGCCGTTTTCGGACTGGAGCGTAACCTCCATGTCTGCCGGAACATGGTTCGCCACCAAAGTAGGAATGCCGATGCCAAGATTCACATAATAACCGTCTTGCAATTCTTTTGCGGCGCGCGCGGCCATTTCGTCACGGGTCCAGCCGTTGGCGTTGCCATCATGCGTTGTCATATCAGTCCATCCTTACCGGGATATTCAGTCGCAATATCGGTTGGGTTGTTGCGCTCGGCATCGACGCCTTCCCATATGCGCGCCTCAGCTTCGACCTCGGAAATACCCGTCGCCCGCGCCCAAGTTTTCGCGCCGTGGCGGATACAGTCGACCAAAGCAATGCCATAGCCCATCGGATCACCGCCAACCGGCACCGGGTTGATGAAGCAAGTGACCGGACCGCCTTCCTTTGCCCAGACACGCAGGAACTCGCGGCTATCTTCAAGCATACCGGCATAGGGGACGAGGTCGATTGGGGTGGGTTTGCCGGTCATCACGCCGCCTCGCGCTCCCGCACAGTCCGAAACTCGATTTTCTTGTCATATGGCGCGCCCATTATCATCCGCTGCACATAGACTCCGGGCAAATGAATGCAGTCCGGGTCGAGCGAGCCGACCGGTACGACCTCCTCAACTTCGACGACGCAGACCTTGCCGCAAGTGGCGGCAGGCAGGTTGAAGTTCCGGGCGGTTTTACGGAACACGAGGTTCCCACTTTCGTCGGCTTTCCATGCCTTGATGATCGAAAGGTCGGCAAAGATGCCGCGTTCGAGGATATATTCCTCTGGTCCATTTGGGCCGTCAAATTCCTTCACTTCCTTGCCTTCGGCGACCAAGGTACCAACGCCGGTCTTGGTGTAGAAGCCGGGAATCCCTGCCCCGCCAGCGCGCATCCGTTCGGCAAGCGTACCTTGCGGGCAGAATTCGACCTCAAGCTCACCTGCCAGATATTGGCGCTCGAAC
>JANLSY010000248.1:0-6851 GCA_031362665.1 Sphingomonadales bacterium | reverse complement strand
ACCGGATTTTCAAACACAATTTCTTCCGCCGTTTTCTGCGTAGCGACAAAGCGCACGGGTTTCTGGTCCTCCGCAATCGCCCAGAAAACCAGTTTGCCATCTGCCTCGCGCACAATCCGCATATGCTCCCAGAATTGCAATTTCTCGCCCTTGCCAGACCTGCTTGCACCGATCATGATCCCGGCGCGCGGCGGCGTCCAATATTCGTCGGCCCAGCTTGTCCCATCGCTGCGTGCCCATGCACCGGTCATCCAGTCAGGAAATTCCGCGCCTTCATCGCATGACAGCACCGGTAGCGGCGTCAGCGCCAGAAAAATTGCGGCCAGCCTTGCCGGATATAGCATTGCATCGTCCCTCCCTCAGGCGGGCTTTTGATGCCACAGAAACAGCCCTGCGCCAATGATGATCGCTGACCCCGCCAGAGAAGTGAGGTCGGGCCAGTCGCCGAAGATCGCGATGCCGAGCGCCATCGCAATCAGCAATTGGACATAAGTCATCGGCGCAATCTCTGCAGCTGGTACGCGCGTGGTGCCCATAAAGATCAGCCAGTGCGCAAAACTAGCGGTCACGGCAACAATTGCGCAGCGGGCGACAATTGTCCAATCCGGCACGCCAATCTGCAGCGCGTCCACGCCCGAAAAATGCCCCGCTAATGCAGCTATTATAACAAACGGAACGGCGATCGATGCGACGAGAAACTGCATCAGCAATGGCGAACCCGAGGTTGACACCGCGCGGTTGCCCATCATCATCAAGGCCATACATGTTGCCGCACCGACGGGCATCAAGGCGACCCAGCCGAGTTCCGAAATATTTGGCCGCAATATGATGATGACGCCGCCAAACGCAGCCAACGAGGCAATCCATGTTGTCGCGCGCGTCCGTTCTTTCAGGAAAATCGCACTCAGCAATGCGGTTATCATCGGCGTAGTAAAGCCAATGGCGGTCGCCTCGGCTAATGGCATCAGGAAAATTGATGAGAAAAACAAAATCGTTGCGGCGGCGACCGCGGCGCCGCGCATAAGCTGTATTTTCGGTCGCGGCAGGGCAAAGCCGCTTTTGCCTTCCTTGACGAGCAGCAAGATTCCAAGACCCGTCGCTCCAATGGTGTAACGCAAGGCAGCAACTGCCGACCCCGGCCACGCACCCGCGATGGATTTGATAACTGCGTCGCCACAGGACAATAAGGCAAAGCCGCACAACGCGAATAAAAGCCCTGAGCGGGCCGAAGATGAAAGCACGGAAATCCCCTTGATTGCCCTGCCTTACCCGCGCTTTTGGAAAGGGGAAAGTGTCATTCCCAAACGGTAGTTATGGCATCGCTCACCATAGCATTACCGATTTATTCACCATTTCAAGTTAGCACGAACGCTTGTTGTAATTACATCGATTTGGAGCGGAAAAGCTGTGAGCGCATTCGGCAAGAAACCAGGCTTAACCCCCGGACGCCCCTCTTTCGGCGTCGCCCGCCCCATGACCGGCGGCGGCGGTGCACCCGCTAGCAGTGCGCCGATCGCCCCCGTCCAACCAGAGTTCCCGCAACCCGAAGGCGGCGAACAATTTCCGCCAATCAATTCGATCGACCTTCCGGGTGCCGTTGCGGCTGCGCCCAGTTCTTCGGAAAAAATGCAGGACGCTATGTCGCGCTTGTCCGACCGTGCTAACAACGCCGCACCGGTCGAAGACGGCCCGCAAGGCTTTGAGGCATCGGTCCACAAGATCAAGGAACAGGTGCTTCCGCGCTTGCTTGAAAGAGTCGATCCAGAAGCCGCCGCGTCGCTCAACAAGGAAGAGCTGACAGAAGAATTTCGTCCGATCATCCTTGAGGTGTTGGCCGAACTGAAACTGACCCTCAACCGTCGCGAACAGTTTGCGCTGGAAAAGGTGCTAGTCGATGAATTGCTTGGCTTCGGGCCGCTGGAGGAACTGCTCGGCGATCCTGATATCTCCGATATCATGGTCAATGGACCCAACCAGACCTATATCGAAAAAAAGGGCAAGCTGCAGATCGCGCCAATCCAGTTTCGCGACGAGGAACATCTGTTTCAGATTGCGCAGCGCATTGTGAACCAGGTCGGCCGCCGCGTCGACCAGACCACGCCGCTTGCCGACGCCCGTTTGAAAGATGGATCACGCGTCAACGTCATCGTACCCCCGCTGTCATTACGCGGTACCGCAATTTCGATTCGTAAATTCTCCGAAAAGCCTATCACGATCGACATGCTCAAGGGCTTCGGTTCGATGTCCGAGCCGATGGCGACCGCGCTCAAAATTGCCGGTGCCTGCCGAATGAACATTGTTATCTCGGGTGGTACGGGTTCGGGTAAGACAACGATGCTAAACGCATTGTCGAAAATGATCGATCCTGGCGAACGCGTGCTGACCATCGAAGACGCGGCCGAACTTCGCTTGCAGCAACCGCACTGGCTGCCGCTAGAAACCCGTCCGCCAAACCTTGAGGGCGATGGCGCGATTACCATTGGTGACCTCGTGAAGAACGCGCTGCGTATGCGTCCAGACCGGATCATCCTCGGCGAAATTCGTGGCGCGGAATGTTTTGACCTCCTCGCCGCGATGAATACCGGCCATGATGGTTCGATGTGCACGCTTCACGCCAACAATCCGCGCGAATGCCTTGGTCGTATGGAAAACATGATCCTGATGGGCGACGTCAAAATCCCGAAGGAAGCTATCTCGCGCCAGATCGCAGAATCGGTCGACATGATTGTCCAGGTCAAGCGTCTGCGCGATGGTTCGCGTCGAACGACCCAAATTACAGAAGTCATCGGTATGGAAGGCGACGTGATCGTTACACAGGATCTGTTCAAGTTCGAGTATCGCGACGAGGACGCCGACGGAAAAATTAACGGCGAATGGGTCGCGGGCGGGGTTCGACCGTACACGCTTGAAAAGGCCCGGCAGTTCGGTTTCGATCAGCCTTTCCTCGAGGCTTGTCTGGGCTAAACGCCTTTGATTGCCAAAGCGGCTGTAACCACCGTTGCCAACACCGACATGACGGTGATTGCCGTCCATGGCATGAATCCGACCTTCTCGATATTATGTCGGCGGTTGCGACGGCGATCGGCCAGGCTGCTGACGATAACCACAATGCCGGACAGAACTGACATCGCGGTCCAGAAATGGTTGCTGATAAAGAGCGGGTCATAGCCAGTCATGCCGAGCATGTGGTGTGCGACAAGGCAATGGTCAAGCTGACTTCGCTCGCCTAATGCGTCGAAATGTCCGATGTCGCCGTGCCGCCCCTCCCCGAGCTGAACAGCAACCATCGCGAAGCCCACCCGTTACTCGGTATCATGCTTCGATTGGCTGCGATGGCCGCTCTAGGCGTGATGTTTGCTTTAGTGAAACTGGCTGCGGGGCACGGCGTCCATTTGATAGAGAGCCTCTTTTGGCGGCAACTTGCCGGCTTGCCGGCGGTTATCCTCTGGCTTTGGTCCATTAACAAGCTGCACGAAGTTCGCAGCGAAAACCCATACGCGCACGGATTGCGCAGTGTCCTGGGGCTTAGCGCGATGACCCTGAATTTTGCCGCAATGACGATGCTGCCGATGGCCGAAGCGACGACGATCAGTTTCGCCTCGCCGATTTTCGCGACAATGCTGGCCGCTCTGCTGCTTTCCGAGCCGACCGGCAGATATCGTTGGGGCGCGGTGGTGCTTGGATTTGTCGGCGTATTGCTGGCGATGCGTCCGGCCCAGGCGTCGCACGGCATCGGACCGTGGGTTGCGCTCACCGGCGCTTTGCTGACAGCAACCGTGCTAATCCAACTCCGGAGGATGAGCCGTCATGAAAGCGCGGGTGCGATTGTATTCTGGTTCAGCCTCTCGACGCTTATTCCGCTGGGAATTGGCATGGTATTTGTCGGCAAATCGCATGATGCGGTGAGTTGGGCGATTATTGCCGGAATGGCGGTAAGCGGTGCTATCGGACAATTGCTGTTAACATCGGCGATGCGCCATGCCTCGGTCGCAACGGTCGCAACCATGGATTACAGTGGTCTCATCTGGTCCGTGCTGTTTGGATATGTAATCTTCGACACGCTACCCGGTCCAACAACTTGGGTCGGTGCATTGGTAATAATCACTGCTGGGCTAATCATCATCTGGCGCGAGCATCGGTCGGGCCGCCAATCACTCAATAGAGCCTGATCGGCATATCGATCTTGCGACGGTTTTTATGGACGGGGATTTGTTCCCTGACCTCTGCCAGCCGGTTTAAGTCCAGTTCCACCAACGCCAACCCTTCCCCCTTTTCCATGTCTAGCAAAACTTTGCCCCACGGATCGACAACAAGCGAATGACCGTAAGTATGCCGTCCGTCTTCGTGCCAGCCCGATTGCGCCGCTGCAATGACGAACGCTTCGGCCTCTATGGCCCGCGCCCGCAGTAATGTGTGCCAATGTGCCTCGCCTGTCGGCACCGTGAAGGCGGCAGGGACCGTCATGACATCAACATTTGCCGCGATAAGTTCAGAATAAAGCGGAGGAAATCTTATGTCATAACAAATTGTTAGTCCCATAGAACCCAGTGGTGTCTTCACCGCAACTGGCCCATCTCCGCCGATATAGGCCGCCGACTCGCGCCAGCTTTCGCCGGACGCAAGATCGACATCGAACAGGTGCATCTTGTCATAGCGCGCACATATCTGACCGTCGGGCCCAAAAACGATTGTGCGGTTGGCGAACCGACCGACCTTTTCATGGACCACAGGTAAAGAACCGATATGCACCCACAGGCCTGCCTCGCTGGCTGCTGTCGACAATTTTTCGAGCTCGGGAGAATCCGATTCGGCAACAATATGTCGGCGCGCGCGTTCACGGTTGCGATCGAGCAATATCGACATTTCAGGTGCAAAATACATTGCAGCGCCGCTTTTCGAACTTTGGTGAATCGCAGAGACCATTGCTTCGACATTTTTTGCAGGTTCAATACCGCTACACATCTGATGGACCGCTATTTGCATAGGATTTACCTTGTCCAGTTAATTTGGCTGCATGACATCATGGTTAAGCCTGCCTTTGCACTACTGTTTCAGCGATTGTATGAAATATGCAACACTTCGATAAATTGAGATAATTTTGCGGTGACCACAGATTCAATGCTTGAAAAGCGCATTCCATTGTGCGAAAGCGAAATCGAGTGCAATGCACTTCATAAAAAGGAGCACAAAAATGCGTTTCGGTAAGTTCTCTCTCGCTGCTGTAGCAGCCGCTGCTCTCGTCAGCGCGCCAGTAATGGCTGAATCTCTTTCGCCTGCTGCAAAGGCAGTTGGCGCTTCCAAGGTTAAGCGCGTAGGCGCCGGTGCCAAGGAAGAAAGCAAAATCGGTGGCGGAAGCGGCGTAATCGTTGCTATCTTGGCTGCTGTTGCTGTTATTGGCGGTATCGTTATCGCTGCTGGCAACGACGATGATGGCCCAACCAGCCCCTGATTTCTGCGGGTTTAAAGTTTAAAAGGGCGGCCTTCGGGTCGCCTTTTTTTTAACTTGATTCGCTCGGTCGATGACAATTGCGCTCCTGAAATCTGGAGCCTAAGAACATAAGATATGCCCGAAAAACTTAACGTCCTCGTCACCGGTGGCGCTGGCTATATCGGCAGCCACGCCGTTCTTGCATTGCTCGATTCTGGTCACCGGCCTGTCGTCATTGACAATCTCGTGACCGGATTTCGCTGGGCCGTACCTGACGGAATTGAGTTTTACGAAGGCAACATCGCCGACTCGCAGTTGATGTCGCGAATCATCGAAGATGAACGTATCGATGCGGTTATGCATTTTGCAGGATCGGTTGTGGTCCCTGAATCCGTCGATAATCCGCTGAAATATTACCAAAACAATACTGCCAATTCGCGCTCGCTGATCGAGAGCCTGATTGTGAACAATGTTCGGCACATGATCTTTTCATCGACAGCGGCAACTTACGGGATCCCGGAATCGAGCCCAGTGCGCGAAGATATGCCGACAGTTCCGATCAATCCCTACGGCACGTCGAAGTTGATGACTGAAATGATGCTGCGTGATGTTGCTGCGGCGCATGATTTTAACTATTGCGCGCTACGCTATTTCAACGTCGCAGGTGCACACCCGCAAGGGCGAAGCGGGCAATCGACCGTTGGCGCGACGCATTTGATCAAAATTGGCGTCGAGGCTGCCTTGGGCAAGCGCGGGTCGGTTAGCGTTTTTGGTACTGACTATGCAACCGAAGACGGCACCGGGGTGCGCGACTATATCCACGTTGCGGACTTAGCAGCTGCCCACGTCATCGCGCTGGAAGCATTGGTTGCAGATCCTGCCATCAGCCACACGCTCAACTGCGGCTATGGCCACGGCTATTCGGTGATGCAAGTGCTTGATGCGGTCGACCGTGTGACCAACAACAAACTGGTCCGCAACATGGAGGGACGCCGCGCTGGCGATCCCGACGCGCTCATTGCCGACAACAGCGCGATTATCGACCGTTTTGGCTGGCAGCCGAAATATGATGACCTTGAAACAATAGTCAAACATGCGCTGGAATGGGAACGGCAACTAGGTGAGCGCCAAGCGGGTTAGCCACACTTGCGCTTTTGCGCCACGCCCACCATATCCGCGACATGGACAATCAAGCACATAACAGCGCCACCACTTGGTACGGCACTACCATCCTTTCGGTTCGCAAAAACGGCAAAGTCGTCATCGCCGGTGACGGCCAGGTTTCGATGGGCCAAACGGTAATGAAACCCAATGCCAAAAAGGTCCGCCGGTTGCACGACGGTAGCGTCATCGGCGGCTTTGCTGGTGCGACCGCAGATGCTTTTACCCTTTTCGAACGGCTCGAAAAGAAGCTGGAGCAGCA
>JANLSY010000211.1:0-5801 GCA_031362665.1 Sphingomonadales bacterium | reverse complement strand
GACGCCAGCCAATTCCGAAACTTCGCGGATGAAATCTTGCGTCGCGCCCACGCCGATGGGGACCGTACGGACCGCTGGCTGACCGAATTCGCGTTTCAGATAATCCGCAGCAAGGTCACCAGTCTCAGGATACAACACGATGTTGAAATCAGCCTCGCCCAATTTGGCGATATCGGCGACATTTGCGCCCAAAGGTGCGGTGACGTTGATGTCGATGCCCAGCTTGCCGAGCAGTCCGCTGATTTCGATAACATCATCGCGGTGACGGAAACCCAATGCGGTTGGCCCGAGCAGATTGACCAATGGACGGCGCGTAGCTTTATCGGTCGCGCGGCGGTCTTTATCGGCGAGATGGCGGACGATCTGGTAGAAAGTCTCCGCAGCACCCCAATGTTCTTTGCGCTGATAGCTTGGCAGTTCGAGCGGAATGACAGGGATAGGCAGGCCCATATTCTCAATGAGGCCAGCGGGATCGTCCTGAATAAGTTCGGCGGTGCACGAAGCACCTACAATCATCGCGTCGGGTTTAAAACGTTCGATAATGTCGAGCGCGGCAGTCTGGAACAACTGCGAGGTGTCCTTGCCCAGATCGCGCGCCTGAAATGTCGTGTAGGTCACCGGAGGCCGCTTGCTGCGGCGCTCGATCATCGTGAACAACAGGTCGGCATAGGTATCGCCCTGCGGCGAATGCAGCAGATAATGCACGCCCTCCATTGCGGTTGCGACTCGCATTGCGCCGACATGCGGTGGGCCTTCATATGTCCAGACAGAGAGTTGCATCGCCTAAACCCTCAACACATTGCGGCGGCGCAGGGGCCGCGCGAACAATTCGGCTAGATCGCCCGCTTGGTCGAAACCGTGAATCGGCGAGAACACCAGCTCAATCGCCCATTTTGTCGAAAACCCTTCCGCCTCCAATGGATTGGCGAGACCAAGGCCGCACACCGTAAGGTCGGGCTTGGCAGCGCGGACGCGGTCGAGTTGCTTGTCGACGTCCTGGCCTTCGCTGAGCATGACGCCGGCAGGCAAAGCTGCCAGTTCCTGCGCCAGATGGCGGCGGTGCAGATAGGGTGTGCCGACTTCGACCAGCCGCATGCCGAGTTCGTTGGCAAGGAAACGTGCAAGTGGCACTTCAAGCTGGGAATCCGGCATGAAGAAAATCGACCGTCCTGCAAGGCGCTCGCGCTGGTGCGCTAGTGCTTTTACCGCACGCTCTTGATAGGGGTGAAGAACAGCATTGAAATGACTGTCGCTGACGCCGAATTCGCTGGCTGCTGCATGGAGCCAGTTCGTCGTGCCTTCCACCCCGAACGGGAACAACGCATCGAGCCTGACTGCACCGCGTTCCTCAAGAGCTTGCGCCGTATCGCCCAAAAAGGGCTGAGCCAGAAGGAAACGGGTATTGGAACCGACGCCCGGCAGATCGGCAACCGCACGTTCTGGCAAGCTCGCGACGTTGGCGATGCCCAACTGTGCAAACAACCGACGGAACTGGTCTTCGACGATGTCGGGAAGCGAACCAACGACAATCAGGTTCTTTGGAGCATTGTCCGCAAGTACGGGCATGATTGGCACCAGCGAGGCCAGGCAAGCGTCCTCGCCTTCAGTGAAAGTGGTTTCGATACCGCTGCCCGAGTAATTGAGGATGCGTACCTGCGGCGCATGTTTTGCGCCAAGACGCTGCGCAGCTTTCGAAAGGTCAAGCTTGATGACTTCTGACGGGCAGCTACCCACAAGAAACAGCGATTTAATCTCTGGACGACGCGCCAGCAACTGATCCACAATACGGTCAAGCTCAACATTGGCGTCTGCTAAGCCGGCCAGATCGCGCTCTTCCATGATTGCGGTGGCAAAACGTGGCTCGGCAAAAATCATCACGCCCGCCGCCGACTGCAATAAATGCGCGCAGGTACGTGAACCGACGACGAGAAAGAACGCATCCTGCATCTTGCGGTGCAGCCAGATGATACCAGTAAGGCCACAAAAAACTTCGCGCTGCCCACGCTCTTTCAAAACAGGCGCGCAATCCTCGCCCTGACCCAAGGCAAGAGGAGCAAGCGCGTTCATGATGTCACCGCAAGGCGGGGCGCTGCATCAAGCCGCGCCATGCGTAGCTTATACAGGAACTGCCCGGCATTGATGACGTAGGTGGCATAGGCCGCCAGCGCGACGTACATACGGTCTTGTGAAGTACCCCAATTGTTGAACAGCATCAGCAGATAGGCAGTATGCAATGCGAGCACCGCCATGCTGAAAACGTCTTCCCAGAAAAACGGCTTGGCGAATAACCATTCGTCAAAGACGACCTTTTCCCAGATCGAACCGGTTATCATAATAGCATAGAGCGCGCAGGTCTTTAGAACCACGGAATATGCTGCGGCGGTCTCACCGTCACCGGTCAGCAAAAATCTGATTACCAGAAAAAGGCTTATGCCGAATATCAAGAACTGCACCGGGGCCAAAAGCCCTTGAATTAAGGTCCAAGGCGACTCGTCGCGGCGTTTACGCTGTGCATCGGTATAGAGCGGCGCTCTCGTGCCGGAAGCAGCCTTGGCGGCGGCTATCGTGAAACCCTCTTCCGATTCAATATGTCTGCTTATAGACAGATCACATGCTCCCTAGTTGGAATGGAGCAAATTAAGGAGAGATTCAACAGAGTGTCAAGTTTTTTTGACGTCTAAATTTTTTGACACAAAGGGGTTTGCCAACCTGTCTAAGTTACTATACGGTTCGAGTCGCATGAGATGACAGAAGCATCCATGAGGCCGACGTTATGCCACGCCGACCAGACTTTTAGGGGAGTCTGAATATGGCCACTGTTTTTGGAATTTCCGGGCTAAAGTCCAAATTGGACGATTGGCGCGGAGGCCGAAAAAACATACAGCCTCAGAATTTGGCGGTCGCCGATTCTGGGATGAATCCATTCACCATCGTGGAGCCTGCGGACGAGGGTTACGACCTCTCAATACTGCTTGAAAATTTGGTCATTCCAAAATTGATTGCCGACCGCGACAAGCGTGACAATTGGTTGCACCTGCCAGGGTTATCACAACCAGAACACCCAATTCGACAAGCCGCAATCACCGATTCAGACGTCGAAGAATTCACTCGACTATCGATCGGTGGTGAGGCGCATGTGTTGCTCGATTTTGTTGATCATTGCCTCGAAACTGGTAGCTCGGTCGAAACCGTCTATATCGAACTGCTGGCCCCCGCCGCGCGTAAACTAGGCGCGTATTGGGAAGAGGATAGCGAGGATTTTGTCGGCGTTACGATGGGCCTTTGGCGCATCCAGGAAATCCTGCGAGAACTTTCCTTGCGGATCCCCCCCAAGTCCCGTCCGGGCCACGGTCAGCGCTCGGCGTTGTTTTCAATGATGCCTGGTGAGCAACACAGCTTTGGCACCTTGATGGTAGCCGAATGTTTCCAGCGTGCCGGATGGGATACCGATGTTCTGATCGAGCCAACGCAATCCGAGCTTACAGGAAAATTTGCAAAACGGCATTACGACCTCATCGGATTGACGGTTAGCCGGGACTGCTCTACGGACCTGCTCGGCAGCGTGGTCAAAACGATTAAAGCTGTGTCTAGCAACCCGCACATCCGCATTATGCTGGGTGGGCGCGTCATCAACGAACAACCTGAACTGGTTGACGAATGCGGTGCAGATGCAACGGCAATCGATGCCAAGTCTGCTGTCGCGCTTGCAGATCGTCTGGTGCCGGTAAATTTGGAATGTTTCGAACATCTATTATAGGGAACTGGTTCCTTCGATGAACTTAGAGTCAACCAGTGGTGACCAGATTCCATTCAGTGATCCTGAAGCCATGTTCGAAGGATTCACAAAGGAGGACATCATTAGTCTTGCCTATTGCGCAGGCGACTTCATGCTCGCGGTGGATGAGAACAAGATTATCCGTGATATCGCAGTCAATGTGCGCGATCATGCCTTTGCAAATCAATGGATTGGGCAGAAATGGTCTGATACCGTCACAATTGAAAGCAAGCCGAAAATCGAGCAGTTGCTCGATGCCGATCACCCAACCAAAAATGTCTGGCGACAGGTAAATCATGTGCACGACGGCGAAGACGTGCCGGTAAATTACAAAGTCATCAAGCCACAGAATAGCAATTGGCACATCGCGATCGGCCGCGACCAGCGTTCGATTTCGGTGCTGCAACAGCGTCTGCTGAAAACGCAACAATCGATGGAGCGCGATTATCTCCATTTGCGCCAGACCGAGACGCGATATCGGCTGTTGTTCGACAATATCTCTTATCCAGTGTTGATTGCGGATGCGGACGGGCATGAGATCCAGCAAGCCAACCGCGCGAGCCACGCCTTAATGGGTGCGGCACCCGGCTCGCTAGAAGGCAAGGGATTGTTGAGCCTTGTTGATCGCGAATTTCGCGACGATGTCATTGCCTATATCGCAGCGGTTTCGGTAAACAGCGCAATCGCTCCGGTCAGCGTAAGACTGACAGGCCGTTCCGGATACGTCAAAATTGGGGCCTCTGCATTCCGGCAGTCGGGCAAGCAATATTGGCTGGTTAACATCGACGATGGACTGCACGAAGTACCCGGCAAACAGTCCGATCAATATGTCCTCGATGTCGTGGAGAAAATGCCTGACGCATTCGTACTCGCGGATGAAAAACAGTCGATTATTGTTGCCAATCGTGCCTTTGCCGAACTGGTGCAGGCAGGATCGGTTGAGCAGCTATTGGGCATTTCACTCAATCGTTTCATCGGCCGCCCGGATGTCGATATCGGCTTGCTGAAAAAGCAGCTGAAGGACCACCAAAACGTCCGCAATTTCAGCTCCGTTGTCAACGATTTGAACGGAGGCGAAGAGCCGGTAGAAATCTCAGCAATCATGATCGAACGCGAACAGCCCCTGTTCGGATATTCGGTTCGCAGCATCGGCCGGCGCGAGCGCGACCTACCCCAATCGGGCGGTAATTATCCGCGCTCGGTAGAGCAATTGACCGAGCTTGTTGGCAGGAAACCGCTTAAGGAAATCGTGCGCGAAAGTACCGACCTTATCGAGCGAATGTGCATCGAGGCAGCGCTAGTCCACACGGCGGATAATCGTGCGTCGGCGGCAGAAATTCTGGGACTAAGTCGCCAGAGCCTCTATTCGAAACTACATCGGCATGGCCTCGGGAATCTGCTCGGCAAGGACTGATTTTCCGCCCACCGAATTTCCCCAAAAATTGACATTTCGGATGTCCAATTAATTTGACAGTCCAAATCATCTGACATAGCTTTGGTCTATGTCAGAATCGTTAGTTTCTTCGGATTTTGCGCGTATCCCCGCGCTTCGCGATGTTGTTGAACTGACCAAGCCAGTGACTTGGTTTCCACCGATGTGGGCATTCATGTGCGGCGTTGTTTCTTCGGGTATGTCGATAGCCGACAATTGGGTGTTTTTGATTGCTGGAATTGCCCTGACCGGACCGATTGTCTGTGGCACAAGTCAGGTCATAAACGACTATTGCGATCGCCATGTCGACGCAATCAACGAACCCAACCGCCCCATTCCGTCAGGCCGCATCCCCGGCCGATGGCCAGTGTGGATAGCCCTCATCGGTTCAGCCATATCGCTGGCACTCGCGACCGCACTCGGCCCGTGGGTAGTGCTAGCAACATGTGTCGCGCTGTTTTGCGGGTGGGCGTATAGTTCACCGCCCTTTCGCTTCAAGCGCAGCGGCTGGCTCGGGCCGCTGGTTTGTGCGCTCAGCTATGAAGGTCTGTCCTGGTTCACCGGCGCAAGCGTTATGCTTGGGGATTTGCCGGG
>JANLSY010000210.1:0-7499 GCA_031362665.1 Sphingomonadales bacterium | reverse complement strand
GACCTCATCGAGCGTCGAAATGGCAACCAACGGCAAAGCGGGGATCATCCTCAACATGGACATGGTGCCGTGCCGCGAGGAAGGCATGACGCCGTATGAGATGATGCTGTCCGAAAGCCAGGAACGCATGTTGATGGTGCTGAAACCCGGACGCGAGGAATTTGCCAAGGCGATCTTCGACAAATGGGAACTCGATTTTGCGGTCATCGGCGAAGTGACCGATACCGGCCATATGGTGCTAACCTTCAAGGGCGAAGTCGTGTGCGATATTCCGCTTGGGCCATTGGCCGAGGACGCCCCTTTGTATGATCGCCCTGCCGCATCGAAGGAAGAATATAAGGCATGGGCCAACGTCAAACCGCTCGGCGACATTCCCGAAAGCACCGACATCGGCGCGGATTTGTTGAAGCTGATGGCCTGCCCCGACCTCGCCTCGCGCGCATGGATCTGGCAGCAATATGACTCACAGGTCGGCGGCGACACCGCGCAATTGTCTGGCGGCGACGCAGCCGTGGTCCGCATCCACGGTACCAACCGCGCGCTGGCGATGAGCACCGACTGCACCCCGCGCTATTGCTATGCCGACCCCTATGAAGGCGGCAAGCAGGCGGTCGCCGAAACCTACCGCAACATCTGCGCGGTCGGCGCGAAGCCGCTGGCGATCACCAACTGCCTCAACTTTGCCAACCCGCAGCGCCCTGAAATCATGGCGCAAATCGTTGGTTGCCTAGAGGGCATGGGAGATGCCTGCCGCGCTCTCGATTACCCGATCGTGTCGGGCAATGTGAGCCTTTACAATGAGAGCAAGGCGACGGGCGGCGGCAGCGCAATCTTGCCAACGCCAGCGATCGGCGGCGTGGGCGTGCTCGAAGATGTAAGCAAGATGGCGACGATTGGGTTTAAGACTGAGGGAGATGCAATCTTCGTCATTGGCGACAACAACGGACATCTCGGTCAATCACTTTGGCTGCGCGAGTTGCATGGACGTGAAGATGGCGACGCGCCAGTCGTCAATCTCGCCGCAGAGAAAGCCCATGCTGAATTCGTTCGAAAGTTGATTGACGAGGGCAAAGTCAATGCTGTGCATGATGTCGCCGATGGCGGTCTGCTCGTTGCTTTGACAGAAATGGCGTTGGCGAGCGGCAAGGGCTGCTCCCTTGAAGAAATTGGCGATCATTTTACTGCATTTGGTGAAGATCAGGCGCGCTATATTGTGACCAGCACTGTTGCAGATACGATTCAGGCAGCAGGATTGCGCATGACGCGGATCGGGACTGTCGGCGGTGTGTCGGTGAACGGTCCGGGCTTTGGCGTTCCCCTCACCGCCCTGCACGCTGCGCATGAGAGTTTCTTCAAAAACTGGATGGAAGGCTGAACGATGACGCCTGCTTCTTCCGGAGCAGGCTATTCCGGCACGCCGCTTGGTAAGAAGCTGTCGTTGGAACCAGGAATGCGCGTCTGGTTCGATGCGATGCCGAGTAGCGTCCTTGCCGAAATCGATATGCCCGATTTGGGATATCTCGCCGCACCCGAGCCCGACCTCGACGCCGCGCATATCTTCGTGACCGAACGCGCCGATATGGAGGCGAAGCTGTCAATGCTCCGTCCGCTCCTCCAACCCGCCGGGTTTATCTGGGTCAGCTGGCCGAAAAAGGCCTCCAAAGTCCCGACAGACATCACCGAGGACACGATCCGCGCGGTCATTTTGCCGTCGACCGATCTGGTCGACGTAAAGGTCTGCGCAGTGGATGCTGTTTGGTCTGGCCTAAAACTGATGATCCGCAAGGACCGGCGTTAGGCTATAGCTGCTAGCAGGTTATAGGGATCAATTCCGCCTGAGCGCATAGCTTCGTGCGCGGCTTTATAGGCTACCGGCTCCGGAATGCCCAGACGCGCGCGTGCAGCAGTCAACGGCTCTTTCAAAAGCTCGACGATATCCTCGTGTACCAGATTTTTCGCAGCCTTGCCGATGCGGTAACCTTCGTGAACGGCTTTCATGATTGGAGCTGACCGTGCGACGCGTCGCTTCAGTTCGAAGCCGCCCATGTAAGCGATGAAGCCGACGCCGAGGTTTCGGTTTTGCGCGTAAGTGAACGCGAGTACGCATTGTTCGCCCAGCGCGTCGCGGCCATATCCGGTAAGGATGTGGTGCAAGTCATGTGTGTCGCGCAGACGATCCCCATAGCGGTCGATGCCATCTTCAAAACGCATGCCTGCATGGGTAAACTTTGCATATTCAGCTTCGAGGCCAGCGGCGGACAGACCTTCGCGTTCCATGAAGTCGACATAGGCGCGACCAACGGTTCCGGCGGGAAGCTGTTTCAACGTGTTATGGTCGTCAAGGATATCGATCAGCCGCTGGTTCGATGCGAGCAGGCGTTGCCCTTTTTCGCTATGCCAGAACTTCTGTGCAACTTCGCGAAACTTGCGGCCGCGTAAAGCGGCAATGATATGGAAAACCTGTTCGGTATCTTCCTTGTCAGCCATCAGGATCTGAAAATGGCGCCACGCCTTCAGCGGGCGAAACTCGCTACCTGGGCGTTCGGGATGGTGGAAGGGGATGACAGACATCGGTAAATTCCTTGAGGTGATTTCGAATCAAGTCTTATCTACACTGATGTTAATAACAAATGAAGCACGCGCGATCAATACTGTATTTAAGTCCGATCAACCTCGGTCCAAATGCCTCCGTAGCAACGCGCCAACATCGACACGGGCCCGTAACCGCGCCGCTAAATGATACATTCCGCCTAGTTTTCTCTGAATAAAAAATAACTCTGCTGGCGGCAGCCGCCAGTTTGCCCGGTTGTACAACAGCGAAAGGCCTTGGTCTCGTATCGAACGCATTAGCGTATTGTCGCCAAAATCGAACGTGCCGTTGTGCAGCATCGGTTCGATAATCATGTCGAACAGGGCCGTCACCGACCTGACATGCGCGACATCCATCTGGTCGTCGATCAAGCCGAAATCTTGCAGGGCAGACCGCAGTTGCGTCTCGTCCCCCGTCACACCAGCAAAGAGCATTTTTCGATAAAATTGTTCGATCTCCGGAGAGACATCTCGCGCTGCGCCAAAGTCGAGCAAGATTATTTTTCCGCTTTCAGGGTCATAAAGATAGTTGGCGAGGTTTGGATCGCTTTGCATGACGCCGAAATCAAAAAGCTCTCGGAGCACCAGATCCATCAATGTGTGCGCCACCCTGTCGCGTTCCATTTGGGATCTTGCCGCCACCTGCTCGATTGGAATTCCCGGCAAATAAGTCATCGCCAGTATTTGCGGCGTTGATAGCTCTGCCAGAATTTCGGGTATCATAAAATCCGGGTCGCCGCGTAACGCATCGGCGTAGCGCAACAGATAAGCCGCCTCGCGCACATAATCAGCTTCATCATGCAGCTGCATTTTGGCTTCTGTGAGCAGCGGTTTGATGTCGATGTGGCGCGGCATCAAACCGCTTGCCTTGAGCAACAGACTGGCATTTTCGACATCGCTGTCGATGCTACCGGCGATATCGGGATATTGGATTTTGATCGCCAGATTACGTCCATCTAATGACCGCGCGCGATGGACTTGTCCGATGGAAGCCGCGGCAATCGGTCGGGAGTCAAAGGCAGATAGTGTTGTTTGCCAGTTCTCGCCCCATTGCTTGACCAATATCTTCGCCAGTTGCGCATCGGTCATCGGCTCGGCATCTGCACGAAGCCGGGCGAGTATGTCGGCAAGCTCGGGTGGCACAAAATCGCCGCTGTCCATCGATAGCAATTGGCCCAGTTTCATTGCCGCCCCGCGCATCTCGGCAAGCTTTCCCGTTACCTTGCGCGCGTTGGCAGGGGTCAGCATCAAATCGGACATGCGGGGACGCTTGCCGCTGGCAAGATCGAGGACGCCGCCTGCGACCACGTTACCGGCGATGCCCGCAGCAAGGCCGCCAAAATGCCCAAGGCGTCGCAGGCGGCTGCTGGGGATAGCTTTTCCGGGTCGTTTGTCAGTCATACGGCGCGGCTTACGCCTTGGCTGACAGCCTGTCATTATGGTGGTAAGGCTGTGGTGTTGTATTGCCATTGCTAGGGGGCAAGTGAATGGAAAGCGCTTCTGGGGCGGTTCGCCTTGTCAGCCTCGATGCGATGCGCGGCTTTGCCGTGATGGGCATATTGGCGATGAACATCGTTGCCTTTGCCATGCCTTTCTGGGCCTATATCACACCGCTGGCTTATGGCGGAGACACGGCTGCCGAGCGCGGGGCCTGGGTCGTTTCTTACGTGCTGCTCGACGGAAAGATGCGCGGTTTCTTCTCCTTATTGTTCGGGGCAAGCATGATGCTGATCATCGAGCGCGCTGATGCGAAGGGCGAAAGCGCAGCGAAAGTGCATTATTCTCGAATGTTCTGGCTCGCCATGTTCGGCCTCGTGCATTTCTACTTCATTTGGTTTGGCGACATATTGTTCCTTTATGCAGCCGTTGGCTGCCTCGCATTCCTGTTCCGCAAATGGGAGCCCCGCCGCTTGATAAAATGGGCCTTGATCATATTCGGCATTCATCTGTTGCTGTTCGGCCTGCAATTTGTCGGCCTGCAAGCTATGCAGTTTTTTGCGGGCCAGCCCGGGGCAGCCACCGACCTGGTCAAGCAATATAAGGAAATCATGGCGAGTCCCGAATTCGATTTTGGTACCGCGAAACAGTTGTCAGTGCATCGTGGGGATTATGGCGGGATCGTTGCCGAGAAACTGGGTAACTGGGGCAAGCCATTTGGCGGGGTGCTGCAGAGCGTGGGCGAAACGTTGCCGCTGATGATGCTTGGTATGGCGATGAAAAAGAACGGGTTCCTGACCGGTGAGTGGGAACGCGCCGACTATGTTCTCTGGGCGCGCAAAATGATCATACCCGGGCTGATATTGAGCAGTCTCGTTGCGGTAATGGTTGTCATGGCGAATTACGACAAGATCACCTCGATTGCAGCCTTCTTCATCTGGAGCGCGATTCCGCGGACGTTGCTGACCATCGGTTACGCTTCCGTCCTGATGCTGGTCATCAGGCGCTATGCGGGGAGCTCCTTCATCGCGCGCGTCGCGGCAGCGGGGCAGGCGGCGTTCACCAATTATCTCGGCACAAGCATCATCATGACAACGATTTTCTATGGCTATGGGTTCGGCCTTTACGGTTACATCGGCCGTATAGAACTGTGGCTGTTCGTCGTCGGTGCGTGGGCGGTCATGCTATTATGGTCGAGGCCGTGGTTGGCGCGTTTCCGATATGGCCCGCTCGAATGGCTCTGGCGCAGCCTCGCCAGGACGAAAGTCCAGCCGCTGCGGCGTTAAAGCTATTGCAATCAATTCGCATTAACGGTAATTAGGTCGCCTTAGGAGCGAATCTATGGTCGTTTGCGTGTGTAATGCCATAAGGGAAAAAGACCTACGTGCCGCCGTGCGTTGCAGGTCGGAACGCGCAAATGATGTATATGCCCGTCTTGGCAGTAAACCCAAATGCGGGCAGTGTCTCTCGTTTGCGCGAAACATTATCAGATCTGGACCTGCAACCGCTTAGCAATAGCGCGTCCGCCAACCTTAGTATTTCTGCGGCTTTCGCACTTTTCTCAGAAGCCTTTTGGCGCTAACCTGCGCGACATGTTCCTACAGGAGATTTGCCATGAAGGGCGACATTAAGGTTATCGAATTTCTCAACGAAGCACTCAAGAATGAGCTGACCGCCGTCAATCAATATTGGTTGCATTACCGGATGCTCGACAATTGGGGTGTCGCCAAGCTCGCTGATTTCGAGAGGCATGAGTCGATCGATGAAATGAAGCACGCCGATCAATTGTCCGAACGCATCCTTTTTCTTGATGGCCTGCCCAATTTCCAACTGCTTGGCCGGTTACGTATCGGCGAGACGGTCGAGGAAATTCTGAAAGCTGACCTCGAACTCGAATATGAAGCGCTGCCCTTACTCAAAGATGCCATCGCTTATTGTGAAAGCGTGCGCGATTTTGTCAGCCGCGAGCTGTTCGCGCATATCCTTGAAAATGAGGAGGAGCATGTCGATATCCTTGAAAAGCAGTTCGACATGATTGCGCGTATGGGGATTGAAAACTACGTGCAGCTCCAGTCCAAGCCGCCCGAAAGTTAACTAGCCGTAGCTCATTCCGCCGAGCGCATTGCGCTGGCCGAAACTTGCCGGACGACGCTCCATCAACGGGCTGGCTTCGCTTTCCAGCGCTGCCAGAGTTGCTTCGAAAATAGGACGCAAACGGACGACTTTTTCAACCAGTTCGGATGGATCGATCTGGATTTCGACATAATGCCGTGCTGCAACTTCAATTTCTTCGGCAAGCAGGGCCAGGCTGTCGGCGCCGAACTGCCACGATTCGCCTTTTAAGGTATGCGCAGGAATTACTAGTTTCGACGAATCTTTCAACCGCATGGCTTCCTCGATAGCGGCGACAGACTTGGTACCGTCTTCGCGGAAATAGCCCAATATGCGCACAAAACCTGCACCCAACAAATTGCGGGTTTCGGTAAAGGTCTTCCAGTCGATCAGATCATCTGGCTTATCGGTCACTTGGCTTGCTCCATCGGCAGAGGAAATTTCCGGTTCTGTCGGGTTCTTTTACACTCGCAGAAGTAAACAGAGCGTTGATGCAATCTGTTTAAGATATTCTTGCGGCGACCTTAATCCTTGTCGGCGAACGGATTTTTCGATGAACGGAAATTGATCCGCACCGGCACTGCGCCGAAATCGAGGTCGCGGCGGATGCCGTTGAGCAGATAACGCGCATAGCTTGCCGGAAGTTCGTCGGTGCGATTGCCAAAAATAACAAAGGTCGGTGGCCGATTACGCGCCTGAGTCATGTAACGCAGTTTGATCCGCTTACCACCCGGGGCCGGTGGCGGATTGGCGGAAATCGCGGCCTCGAACCACCGGTTGAGAATGCCGGTAGGCACGCGCTTGTTCCAAGCCTCCCGCGCGTCGAAGGCGGCGGAAAGCATCTGGTCCAGCCCTTTGCCAGTCGCGGCGGAGACGGCAATCATCGGCACACCTTTTAGCTGTGACAGGCCTTCCTCCAGCGCACCGCGTATCCCTTGGAACAGACTGCTACCATTTTCGGCGATATCCCATTTGTTGATCGCGATAATGAGAGCGCGGCCTTCCTGGATGACATGGTCGGCGATTTTAAGGTCCTGCACCTCAAGGCCTTTAGTTGCGTCGAGCAACAGCACCACGACCTCGGCGAAATCGATGGCGTGGCGTGCGTCGGCGACCGAGAGCTTCTCGAGCTTGTCCTGAACCTTGGCGCGCTTGCGCATTCCGGCCGTGTCGATCAGGCGGACGCGCCGTTCGGTGAGGAGCGGCGGGATATTGCCTTCTTCGTCAGGCTCGCCTTGCTTGGGATTGGGGTCGGTCCAGACCCAATCTACCGCGATGCTGTCGCGGGTAATCCCGGCTTCGGGTCCGGTAATCAGGCGATTCTCGCCGAGCAGCCGGTTGATCAAGGTCGATTTGCCGGC
>JANLSY010000182.1:0-2052 GCA_031362665.1 Sphingomonadales bacterium | reverse complement strand
CCGGAATGATCCTGAACAAGGATGATGGCACGGGTGAGGCGAATGCTTTCGCTGAAGCGGTAGGCATTCCGGTGCTTTGTGCGATTCCTGCCAACGAGGATATCCGCAAGAAATCTGCGAACTACCAGATCATCGGCAAGCCCGGTGGTCAGTGGGCTTCGTTGTTCGAGGAACTGGCGATCAATGTCGCAGAGGCACCGCCCCTGCGCCCGAATCCATTAGATCAGGACGGATTGCTTGGTCTGTTCAGTGCCGACATTACTGGTGCCGATTTCACGCTTTATCCTGCGACGCAGGCCGATATGCGGGGCGGGACTTACGAGACGAAGCCATCGCTTGAAGTGATTTATGACGAGGTCTGATGCGTGACTGAAATGAACGCCCCTGCTGAACTTGATCGTGCGCGTGACCGCATAGATCTGGGTGGTGATGGCGGAAGCTGCTCGTCGAAAGACACGATGCGCGATGCCGCGAAAAAGGCAGGTAAGACCGAAATCCTCGACCAATATGCCAAGGATTATCCGCTTGGACCGCACGACCAGCCGCAATCAATGTGTCCTGCGTTCGGGTCACTCCGAGTCGGCCTCAGGATGCGGCGCACCGCTACTATCCTCTCCGGGTCGGCTTGCTGCGTTTATGGCCTGACCTTCACCTCGCATTTCTACGGCGCACGGCGCAGCGTTGGCTATGTGCCTTTTAGTTCGGAAACTCTGGTCACTGGTAAGCTGTTCGAGGACATCAAAGAAGCGGTCGAGCAGATGGCCGATCCTGAAAAATATGACACCATTGTCGTCACCAATCTGTGCGTGCCGACTGCGAGCGGGGTGCCGCTGCGGTTGTTGCCCGACTCGATCAACGGTGTCCGCATCATAGGCATCGACGTGCCGGGCTTCGGCATCCCAACCCACGCCGAGGCGAAAGACGTTCTGGCAGGCGCGATGCTGAAATATGCCCGCGAAGAAGCCGAGCAAGGCCCAGTTGCTGCGCCTTCAGCCTTAGCCGATAAGCCAACCGTGACGCTGCTTGGCGAGATGTTCCCGGTCGATCCGATGGGCATTGGTCATATGCTTGAGCCGCTTGGGCTGGCGGCAGGACCGGTCGTTCCGACCCGCGAATGGCGCGAACTTTATGCTGCGCTGGACGGCGCGGTAATCGCGGCCATCCATCCATTCTACACAGCGAGCGTGCGCGAATTCGAAGCCGCCGGCCGCAAAGTTGTTGGCTCCGCACCTGTAGGTCGCGATGGAACAGCGGCCTGGCTCAAGGCAATCGGCGAAGCGACCGGCGCGAGTGCCGATCAAATCGCTGCCGCGCAAAATGCGGTACTGCCTGCCATCGACAGTGCGCTGAAAGCCAAACCAATTAAGGGCCGCATTACCGTGTCGGGCTATGAAGGTTCCGAACTGCTGGTCGCGCGGCTGCTCATCGAAAGCGGTGCGGATGTGCCTTACGTCGGCACCGCTTGTCCGAAGACCCCATGGTCCGAACCAGACCGCGAATGGCTTGAAGCCAAGGGCGTCCGCGTCAATTATCGCGCAAGTCTGGAAGACGATATCAAAGCGGTCGAAGAATTCAGCCCTGATCTCGCCATCGGCACGACACCTGTCGTCCAACACGCGAAGGCGAAAGCAATTCCAGCGCTCTACTTCACCAACCTGATCTCGGCGCGGCCACTGATGGGCGCGGCGGGCGCAGGGAGCCTCGCTCAAGTCGTCAACGGCGCAATTGGCAACAAGGCGCGCTTCGACAAGATGCAGGAATTTTTCGAAGGCGTCGGCACCGGCCACACCGCTGGCATCTGGGAAGAAACCCCAACTGACCGGCCCAAGTTCAAAGCCAAATATGCCGCACAAAATGCGCTCGCCGCAAAAGCTGCGGAGTTTATCGGGTCATGACGTTGATTATCGATCATGATCGGGCAGGCGGCTATTGGGGCGCGGTGTACGCGTTTACTGCGGTCAAAGGCTTGCAGGTCATTATCGACGGCCCGGTGGGTTGCGAGAATTTACCGGTGACGTCGGTGCTCCATTATACCGACGGCTTACCGCCGCA
>JANLSY010000192.1:0-2830 GCA_031362665.1 Sphingomonadales bacterium | reverse complement strand
AAAGGAAAATCGTGGCTTCACCGCAAGTTTCGACATGTTGGGAGAAGCGGCACGCACCAAGGAGGACGCGGAGCGTTACTTCGAGGCATATGTCGGCGCGATATCTGCTGTCGGCAAGAAGGCCGATCGCGGTCACAGCGTTTCAGTCAAGCTATCGGCGCTGCACCCGCGATATGAAACCGCGCAGGCGGCTAAATGCGTCCCTGAGCTCGCCGAGATGGTCCGCGAACTGGCGCGCTCGGCCGCATCTTTAGGAGTGCAGCTGACTATCGATGCCGAGGAAGCTGCACGGCTGGAGATGAGTTTCGACATTATCGAATCGGTCGCTCGCGACCCAGCCCTGAACGGCTGGGATGGCCTCGGTATGGCGGTGCAGGCCTATTCCAAACGCGCGAGGCCGACAATTGCCTGGGCAAACGCGATTGGCGCGTCGACCAATCGCATCATGCAGGTCCGTCTGGTCAAGGGCGCGTACTGGGACAGTGAAATCAAACATGCGCAGGAGCGTGGGCTTTCCGATTTTCCATTGTTCACGCGCAAGCCAGCCACCGACGTATCCTATCTCGCTTGCGCGCGCGATATGTTCGCCGCGAGCAATATCCGCCCCGCCTTCGCGACACATAACGCGTTGACCGTTGCCACGCTGCTCGAATGGGCAGGCAAGATGCGAGACTTCGAGTTCCAGCGGCTGCACGGCATGGGCGAAGGGCTATTTGAGCGGCTGGTGCGCGAGGAAGGCTATCATTGCCGGACTTACGCGCCCGTTGGCGGTCACCGCGATCTGTTGGCATATCTGGTAAGGCGTCTGCTGGAGAATGGTGCGAACAGCAGTTTCGTGCATCAGCTTGCTGATCAGTCGGTGAGCGAAGAGGAACTGCTCGCCGATCCGGTGGAAAAGGTCATGGCGGTTGGCGGTATGGGCCACCCGGCAATCGCCTTGCCCGCCAATTTATTTCAACCGGAACGGGCTAACAGCAATGGCATGGACCTTGATGATGCCGCTATGCTGGCGCAAATTGCCGCTGAAGTTGCCAAGCCCGCAGAGCTTGCCAGCAAAGCCAGCAAAAATGCTGAAAAGGCAGTCACAGCTGCGCTGGGCGCTTACCCGGCATGGTCCGCAACGCTGCTCGATGAGCGCGCCGACTGCCTCGACCGTCTAGCCGACTTACTCGAGGAAAGCCGAAGCGAGCTGATGGCAATTGCCGTTCAAGAGGCAAAAAAAACGATCCCTGACGCGCTTGCCGAGGTGCGTGAGGCTATCGACTTCTGCCGCTATTACTCCGCCCGCGCCCGCACCGATTTGCTGCCAGTCGAATTGCCCGGTCCCACCGGCGAACGAAACGTGCTTCGCCACGAAGGGCGTGGGGTCTGGGTGGCGATTGCGCCGTGGAATTTCCCGCTGGCGATTTTTCTTGGGCAGATTGCGGCGGCGCTTGTCGCCGGAAACACCGTGGTCGCAAAGCCCGCGCCGCAAACTCCGGCGATTGGCGCATATGCGGTCGACCTGGCCCATCAAGCGGGCATTCCCGAGGGTGCGTTGCAACTTGTAGTCGGCGGCGGCGATGTTGGGGCCGCGCTCACCGCCGACGTTCGTATCTCTGGCGTTGTGTTCACCGGCTCGGTGCCTACTGCCAAGGCCATCGCGCGCAACCTGCTCGCCGACGACGCCCGCCCCTTGGTGCCGCTGATTGCCGAAACCGGCGGTCTTAATGCAATGATCGTCGATTCGACTGCGCTGTCGGAGCAGGTTGTGCGCGACGTGATTGTCTCGGGCTTCCAGTCCGCTGGGCAACGCTGTTCTGCGCTGCGTCTGTTGTTGTTGCAGGAAGATATAGCCAAACATACCCTCGATATGTTGGCGGGCGCGATGGATACTCTGAATGTCGGCGACCCCGCTAACCCCGCCACCGATATTGGGCCGGTTATCGATCAGGCGTCCTACGACAAATTGATGACGTACCGTGCAAGCGTGAAGGACCGCATCGTCCATAGCATACCAGTTCCAGCGAAAGGACTGTTTGTGCCGCCCACAGTCATCAGGTTGAACGACTTGGATGAACTTAATACCGAATATTTCGGCCCGCTGGTCCATGTCGCACCATGGAAAGCAGGAACGCTGGAAGACACGGTGAACCGCATTAACGCCAAAGGCTTCGGCCTCACGATGGGCCTGCACAGCCGAATCGCGCGCAGCAGCGAAGCGGTCGAAGCATTGGCGCGCGTTGGTAACCTCTACATCAACCGTTCGATGATTGGTGCGGTAGTGGGCAGCCAGCCCTTTGGCGGCGAGGGTCTGTCCGGCACCGGCCCCAAAGCAGGCGGCCCGCATTATCTTTACCGCTTCTGCGCCGAACGCACGACCAGCACCGACACGACCAGCGCAGGCGGCAATGCGTCTTTGCTGTCTTTGGAGGATGATGTCTGATTAGTGAATCGTTCCCAACGAAGTCTCAACGCTCAACATCATAATCAGCCGCTCGATCTGGCGCCAGCGGCAGAAATTCAAGTGGTTGCCGACATTGCGGCTTGCTTCGGCCCGGTCGGCCGCCTCTAGCCCTGCCGCTTTACCGAACCGGTCGATTAGCGTTTCGGCTTCAACGACATCACGTGGTTCGACATAAAGCGGCAGATACATAGAGAGGCGGCTTTCCTATTGGTCTCGGGTGGCAGACAGGCCCGGGTGAAATTTGGCCTGCCTGCGCTTGGCGATGTACCGGCGGCGCGTCGCTGTTCCGTCAAAGCTATTGGTTAGCGCAAATTAAGGATAAACCCGGGCTTGCGGGTGCGGGGCGATTGGTGGCAAAGGGCTGTCATGTCGAACGCAGAAAAC
>JANLSY010000095.1:0-2863 GCA_031362665.1 Sphingomonadales bacterium | reverse complement strand
CAGCACCGTCGGGTCGATCTCGCCAAGCAACTTTTGCGCGAAGGCGCGAAGCTGGCTGAGGCCGCCCATGGCGCTGGCTTTGCGGATCAGAGCCATTTTGGTCGCACATTTCGCAAGGCCGTTGGCCTCACGCCAAAGGAGTGGCTTCGTTCGGACTTGTTCCGCACGATCATTCTATAGCAGTCTTCCGCTAGCGGTTAGCTGATGAGGCATGACACAAATCATCTTTTCCGACGAGACGCCGAAAGGCTGGATACCGCCGAGTATCGCCGCCCCCTTTATCTGCATTTTCCTTCTTGTCGTCAGCATGTTGCCGGGCGATCTCACACTTTCATATCTCGGCTTGACTGAGCCGATGGGCCCCCCGCGCGGGCCCTTGGGCTTTTTCGTGATGCTGGTTTCGTTCAGCGCCTTGGGGCTTGCGATAGCTGGCTGGGTTCGCTGGGTCGAAAGGAGAAGCCTCGCCAGTGCCGGACTTTGCGGCGATGGGGGGCTCAAAAAGTTCCTGACCGGACTGGCCGTTGGCATAGCGATGATGGGCGCGATCGTGGCCGCGATAGCCCTTTCCGGCGGATATCGTGTCGCTGATCTGGCCCCCGCCTTTGCCAGCCCTGCTGCGCTCGGCTGGATTGCCCTCTTGCTCGCCGGCTTTGTCGTGCAAGCGAGCGTGGAGGAGTTCGTTTTTCGTGGCTGGCTGTTCTCCACCATCATGCGGCGGTGGAACATGACCGCCGCCTTCCTATTGTCGTCCGCCGCTTTCACCTTTGCGCACCTTTCGCCCGAAGCAACGCTTATGCCGTTGGTCATGACCTTTATCTTCGCGATTTTCGCCTGCGCCTGGGTGCGGTATTCGAATTCGATCTGGGGGGTGATGGGCTGGCACGTCGGCTGGAACTGGTTTGCGGGCGCCGGTTTTGATGTACCGATTACGGGTCTGGAAACCGGTCTGCCCGCACTGGTTGTGAAAATGGTGCCTGTCGGGCCGGCCTATCTCAATGGTGCCGGGGAAGGACCGGAAGGGAGTGTGTTTACGCTTGCCCTGCTCACTGCTGCTGGCCTGAGCCTTCTCCTGCTTACAAAAGCGCGCGAACGAAAGGGAATCGATCCGCCACGTCCAGGACACAAACCCTAGCCGTTTCGATCCACAAGACCCCAGGGAACGGCAGGTCGGTAAGATGACCGAGACCGACAGCGCAACCTGCAAAAGGCCGTCAGTGCCCTTACGGACTTGGCCCGCTGAGATTTCGCCGAATTCTGTGACCAGAGCCTTTTCAAATGAGGTGGAAACACCGAACGGCTCGGAAAAGGCGGAAAACAAAGATTCGAGACCCAGCTTCTGATTTAATCAAAAGCGAACAGGGTCTAGGATACCACGCTGAGCTATGCCAACCGTCTGAACCGGCGTCGTGGTTGGCGGATTGGAAACGGCAGCTTTCGCAATTTCCTGCCCAAAACCAGACAGTCAGCACCCCACCCATTCCAGCCATTGTCGCAGCCCATTGCCCAATCGCCAACTATAACTATATCGCCCGGCTTAGGTTTGACAGGGGTTGAGGCGACTGAATCTTGTGCGATGGCTGAAACCGCAATGGCCAAGAGCAATCTAGCCAATCTCTGCATCTGCTTTGCGTGCTCGCGCGAAAGCCGATTCCAAATTGCACTCCAAGCCATAACACCACGCATCACTTGACCGTGACTATCATTGGAACAATCCTGTCACCTGAGCCGTTTTGTAACGGTTCAAATGCTCGCTTCAACCCGTGTGAGGAAGCCGCGAGCACCGGAACGCTATTGGGGGAGAGTGAGGACCGATTTAGGCGCGTTGCCATGGAAGGAACACCTATATTTCCTCCTATCATTTCAAGATGTTTATTGACGACAATGTTAAGGCCACGCCTCAATTGCCAGGTAGAGATAAACGATCCACGCAGCGGCAATAAGCGTGCTGGTGATCCCACCCAACGCGGCTGCCGCACGCTGTAGGCGCTTTCCCGAAAATGAAAAAGCATCAACACCAAATGCACGAAAGACATAAGCCAATGGGTTCAGCCAGCCGCCAATTATCATTGCCCAAATGCTCCATGCAGGGGGAGTGAGGCCGAATAACAGGATTAAACCGGCGGCCAGACCCTGCATCAGTCCAAGCATGATCCAGTCAAGATGTGCTGCGCCAATCTGCCTGAAGTTCAACCCTTTCGCCCATCGGCGGCCCCAAGGCTGCATAGGAACAAGCATGGCAAATCCGATCAGCGAGGAAGCGAATATTGACAACGCACCTGAAAAAACAAGAGCATGTGCGGTATTGGCGATGACCATTTAGACCGGCCCTCCAGTCGTAACCTGGTCTAGTTCTACGACGTCGTAGGTGTCGGCTACCCTATCCTGTGCATGAGCCTGGACCGAAAGATTGGATGTTACGCCGACAATTGCACCTGCCAGCAGATGACGAGATTTCTTCATATTATGCCCCCTGTTTATCCAGAGAGCCTCGAATTCAATATACCTTGCTAGGCAAATGTTGCGTTGTCCTAGTACATTTTCGATTTTCAAGCCATGAACTGGAACGTCGTTGAGTCAATGTCCCGGCATTTGCCGGGCTTGCCCGACCCGCATGAGCTCAAGCCTGACGTGCTGTGGTTCAGATATTCGATGCGCAACGAAGTGGTCCATTTTTTCATTTGATATCAGTTGCTCCGGCATGGACTGGTTACATAAAAAGCGATCTGCATTCGATTTTCGCCGTCATCGCGAGGAGAGAAGTTTATCAGTTCGCCGACCCACGAGATAAATCGAAACGGAAAAATTAGTCGTAGGGACCTTGAGTCGCAAAAGCCACGGTGTAGATCACCAACGATACGCCGCC
>JANLSY010000054.1:0-5013 GCA_031362665.1 Sphingomonadales bacterium | reverse complement strand
CGCGGCGTCGATTGTGTTCTTTGCCTATATCGGCTTCGAAGCGGTATCGACTGCGGGACAAGAGGCGAAAGACCCCAAGCGTGACATGCCCTTCGGCATAATCGGATCGCTGATTGTCTGCACCGTAATCTACATGCTCGTTGCTGCGATCATGACCTTGCTGGTACCTTATGGCACGCTAAATGTGCCAGACCCTGTTGCGGTCGTGGTCGACAGCTTCGGTCCGCAATGGGCTTGGCTGGCCAAGACAATCAAAGTTGGCGCAATCATTGGCTTGACCTCGGTGGTGCTCGTGCTGATGTATGCACAAACTCGCATTTTCTACACGATGGCGCGAGACGGTCTGCTACCCAAGATTTTCTCGCGGGTGCATCCCAAGTTCCAGACACCTTATGTGAACACACTGCTTGTTGGAACGATCACCGCGGCAGCGGCAGGTTTCTTCGACATCAACGTGCTGGGTGACATGACCTCGGTCGGTACATTGGCGGCGTTCGCTATCGTTTGCCTGTCGGTGATTTACCTTCGCCGCGCAGCACCCGATCTGCCACGTGGTTTCTCGGTACCCCTGTATCCGATCGTACCTATTTTAGGTATCTTCTCTTGCCTATATCTGATTACGACCGTGCCCTACAATGTGCTGATATTCTTTGTTTACTTCCTTGTGGGAGCAGTGGCGCTCTACTTTATCTACGGGATGCGTAATTCGAACCTTCAGCACGACCAGATGATGGACGATGCACCCGATATGGGTGAGTTTCCAGGGCCGGTGGTCGACTGACCCATTATTGGAAAAGAACGAAAAAGGGGCGCTACGGCGTCCCTTTTTTTATGTGCGCGGGTTTACCGGTATCGACTGCGTCGTTCCGGGCCGCGTGAAAAGCCTGCCTTTTTCGCACCATAGGACCAGCGCCAGCGCAACCAGTCCGCACACCATGAAGCCGAGTGCAACAGGCGTAACCCTGCCATCAAACTGCTGCCCGATGACCGCGCCGATCGATGCGGCAAGCACCGTGCGAACAAAGGTCTGAAAAGACGAAGCCGCACCAGCAACATGACCGAAGGGTGTCATCGCAATCGAGGAGAAGTTCGATCCGATGAAACCGACCATTGCCATATTGGCCGTGAGCAACGCCAAAAAGAGCGGTAGCGATTTTGGCGCGAACTCGGCAGCGGCAACCTGCAGTGCACCTAACATAATGAATGTGATCAAAGCCGTTTGCGAGACACGTCGCGCGCCGAAACGTTCCACGATCCGTGCATTGGTAAAGTTGGAAACGGCAATGCCGATGGCGACAATTGCAAAACCAATGGTGAAGAAATCGGCGGCGTTGAATACCTGGTCGAACATCTGTTGCGAACTGTTGAGATAGCCGAACAGTGAACCCTGTACAATTCCGGCGCCCAGCATATAGCCAGCGGCATTGCGGTTCAGGACCACGATCTTCCATGCCTTGGCGAGAGCATGAGGCTCGATGGGGATCACATTTTCGGGTGCGAGCGTTTCTGGGAGTCGGCGATAAACCCAGATTGCCGCAGCAATCGCCATGAACGCCATCAAGTCGAAAATCATCCGCCATCCCGCGAACAGCAACACCAGCTGCCCGATGGTGGGGGCTATAATCGGCACGATCATAAAGATCAGGAAAATTGTCGACATTCGCCGCGCCATGGCGTCACCTTCGAACTGGTCGCGGATGACCGATATAACCAGCACACCCATAGCTGCTGCCAGCAAGCCATGGCAAAAGCGCATTGCCAATAAGATTTCGAAGCTGGGCGCGATCGAGCAGGCGAGCGAGAATATCGCTGCGCCGACCGTCGCGGTCAACAATATCGGCCTCCGACCATAGCGATCCGACAATGGACCGTAGATGAGTGCACCGATGCCGGTTCCCGCGAGAAATACGGAGATGATATATTGGACGAGGTTGGGATCAGTGAGTTTGAACCCCTCCGCAATCGCCGGAAACGATGGCAGCATCGAATCGATGGCTAGCGCATTGAGCGCCATTAGCGACGCCATCATAACCGTCAGCTCGCGCGGACCGATAGCTTTTTTCTGAGGGAGGGGAGAGTGCATTGGCGCATTATGCTGCACCCGCACAAACATTGCCACCCGCTAAATCGGTTAAATCAGCCCGCTGCTCCGCATACTCGAAAAGCCGTCCTTGCCGATGATAATATGGTCGTGGACCACAATGTTGAATGCTTTGGCGGCATTTATGATATCCCGCGTCATGGCAATGTCCTGGCGGCTGGGCGCGCTGTCGCCACTAGGGTGATTGTGCACGAGGATAATTGCGGCAGCCCCCAGATCCATCGCGCGGCGGACGACTTCGCGGGTGTAGATCGCGGCCTGGTCTATCGAACCCTCGCTTGCCACCTCGTCGCGGATCAGCATATTCTTGCTGTTGAGATATAGCGTGCGCACCCGTTCAATGGTCAAATGCGCCATATCAGCGCGCAGATAATCGAGTAGCGATTGCCATGAAGCAAGCACCGGCTGTTCGCGTACTGGTTCGCTTAGAAGCCGCAAGGCTGCAGCCTGCACGATTTTGAGCGCTGCCGTGCTGGTTTCACCCATGCCCGGCTGCCGCGCGATATTTTCCGCGTTGGCGGTGAGCAAAGCGGAAAGTCCCCCATAATGCGCGAGCAGCTGCTTCGCGAGCGGCTTGGTATCCTTGCGCGGTATCGCAAGCGCCAGCAGATATTCGATCAATTCATGGTCGAGTAGCGCGTCGCCGCCTTGTTCGAGCAATCGAGAACGCAAGCGCGAACGGTGGCCTTTTCCGTGATGCTCATCCTTGTCAGCGCCATCCGCCATTCGCGCTATCCTTGTGCGATTTATGGTCTTTTCAAAGATTTTCGTCTTTCAAGCAAGCCGGTTAGCGCGAATGGCGTTGCAACCTAATGGCCTTTCCCGCATTTGATAACGATGCAGGATGCTGCCGACGACGCTCTGACGGTTGATACCGAACCCGAACCATTTCGCGGGCGGCGCTGGAAGCAGCGCATTTTTGCGGGCGTAGCGCTTTTATTTGTTGTCCTGCTGCTGATTGCGTGGTGGCAACGCAACACGATCGCCGACCGCTTCGTCCAGAACGAACTGGAGGCTCGGGGCATCAGGGCGACTTACAAAATCGATCAGGTGGGATTTCGTACCCAGCGAATCCGTGATTTGGTGATAGGCGATCCGGTCAATCCCGACCTCGTGGCGAAGCTGGTCGAAGTCGACGTCGCGCTCAACTTTTCCGGTGCCAATTTGCGCGATGTGCGCGCCGATGGCGTTAAAATTCGCGGCCGTTATGCCGGCGGCAAATTGTCGTTCGGCGAACTCGATAAATTTTCCGACCCCGATTCGAAGGAGCCATTCGAGTGGCCCGATATCGGACTGGTTGTCAAAAATGCGCAGGCGCGCATCGATACGCCTTGGGGTGCGATTGGGGCGGGGCTGAACGGGAAGGGACTTTTGCGCAACCAATTTGCGGCAAATCTGTCTCTACGCTCGCCCGGACTGTCGGCGACTGGGTGCCTTGTTCCAGCGGTCAAGTTCGATGGCAAACTGCTTCTCGAATGGCGCAGGCCACATTTGATCGGCCCGCTTTCCGCGACAAGCATCAACTGTAAAGACCTCGGGCTGGTACTCGCAACGCCAAAGTTGGACGCCGATATCCGCCTTTCCGAACGCTTTAACAAATGGGTCGGCGATGTCGGCTTTGCCGCACAGAAAATGGACTATCCCGGCGTTGCACTTAGCCAGGCTGCGGGCAAGCTGTCGGTCGATGGCGGGCTGAGCCGGACCAATTTCACGCTCGCGCTCGACCGCGCCGGGTTGCGGTCGGCGCCGCTAACTGTTGGAAGGCTGGTACTCAACGCCAAGGGCTATGCCGGGCTGAACGGCGATAAGTTTGCCGCCTCGGCGCGCGGCGATATGGGCATAACCGGCGGCGCGCTTGATGGCGGTACCCTTGGAGGCTTTAACGCTATCGCGGCGCAAACAAAGGGTACGCCCGTTGGCCCGCTGCTGGCGCGCATGGCTCCCGTGCTCGAACGCGCAGGCGACAGATTCGAAGGTAGTATTAGCTTCGACGCCTTCCGAGATTTCCAAGGACGAATGGGTGCGACCATCGGATCGCTGGCATTGAACAGTGCATCGGGAGCGCGGGTCACCCAGCAGGGCGCGCTTACGTTACAAAGTTCGGCTGGCGGCTGGCGGCTGTCGTCTCCTGCCGCGTTGGTACTCGACGGACGCGACTTGCCTCGTGCGACGATCGCGCTCAACCAGTCGTCGGGTAACCAGTGGAGCGGCAATCTCAAAGTCGCGCCTTATTCCGCAGGCGGGGCAAGTCTGGCCGTCCCGGCTATTGCCTTTAACGGTCGCCCCGGCGGTACTTGGGCTTTCAACGGGCAAGCGCAATTGTCGGGTCCATTGCCCGGCGGGATGGTCAGTGGATTGGACTTGCCGGTCAGCGGCCGTTACGGCGGTGGTGCATTCTCGCTGTACGATGCTTGCCAGAGTGTGCGCTTCGATTCATTGCGTATATCCAACTTGAACCTGCGCGGTCAGGCTTTACGGCTCTGCCCCGATGCCGGGCGGTCGATGCTGACGGTAACGAATGGCGCAACACGCTTTGCCACCAATATTGCCAATTTCGCGGCGCAAGGCCGGTTGGGCAGTAGCCCGATATCGGCGCGCAGCGCGAATGTCCGCTTCACGCTAAGTGACGGATTTACAGCGCGCGACGTTCGGGTCGAACTCGGTGAGCCAGAGGCGCGCACCGATTTTGTCGTTGCAATGCTGACCGGACAGTTCGGCACGGAAGCGATCAGCGGAACGCTGTCTGGCGGCTCGGGCAAGATCGGCAATGTGCCACTTTTGATCGACGAAGCCGCCGGAAATTGGCGCTATCTGAACAGCGTGCTGACCTTTGACAGCAGCCTTCGCGTCCTTGATGCCGAACAGGTCGACCGGTTCCAGCCGATGAAGGTTCCCGACCTGATGTTGACGAT
>JANLSY010000020.1:0-1759 GCA_031362665.1 Sphingomonadales bacterium | reverse complement strand
GGGCTTGCGTCCTGCCTTTGCCAAAGACGGCACGATTACCGCAGCAACCAGCTCATCAATTTCCGATGGGGCGGCAGCGCTCGTGCTCACCCGCCAGTCGGTTGCCGATGCCAAGGGGCTGAAGCCTGTTGCCCGCATCGTTGCCCACGCGGCGCACGCGCAGGAGCCATCGGCCTTCACCACCGCGCCTGTCGGCGCGATCACCAAGTGCCTTGCTAAAGCTGGCTGGTCGGTCGGCGATGTCGACCTGTTCGAAGTCAACGAAGCCTTTGCCTGTGTGGCAATGTTCGCGATGCATGATCTCGGCATCCCGCACGATAAGATCAACGTCCATGGCGGTGCGACTGCTTTGGGTCATCCGATCGGCGCGTCGGGCGCGCGCATCATCACGACGCTGATCGCCGCCCTCCAACGCCATGGCAAAAAGCGCGGTGTTGCAAGCCTCTGTATTGGTGGCGGCGAAGGTACAGCACTGGCTGTTGAGCTGCTCTAATCCCTACATTGAGCCACTTCACATTGATATTGCCATAACCGGTTCACCAGCATAGCCTTCCCCCGGGTCGCGGCAAGAGGGAGAGTTATGATGAAGAAACTTATGATGATTGCCGCGCTGTCCGCGTTGGCCGCATGCTCGCAACAGGCTGAAAAGACATCGGAAGCCGAAACGGCTCCGGTCGAAGCGGCGGCACCTGCGGCGACCGAATCGGCGTCGCTCGTGGGCGATTTCGACGTCAAGATGGCTGACGGAAAGATGGCCAAAACGACGATCAACGCCGATGGCACCTATGTCGACACCAGCCCGGACGGAAATGAGACCAAAGGCAAATTTGCCATGAAGGATGGCAAAGAATGCTTTGATGACGACGGCGACGAAGCCGAGGAGTGCTGGACATCGACCAAGCCCGGTGCTGACGGTAGCTTCACGTCGACAAGCGACAAAGGCGAAACTGTCACGGTGACGCCCGCCAAGAAATGAATATGTAAACCGGCGGTCGGAGCATCGGCTGCGCAAAGCATCCAGCTTTGACCGCCCTTTTCTGATACAAATTGCGACACTAATGTCTTGTTTCTGAACGCGTTGTTCTCCGCGGGTTCAACGTCGATCTCCTACACACGGAACAGTTGACGCGGCTTCGCGTTTACTGAACTCAAGGAGACAGACAATGAAGTCCAAGTTTTTGATAACAGTTGCAGCTGTCGCCGCCACCCTCTCCCCGATGGCCGCGCAGGCACAGACCCGCGAATTACAGCGCGACCGTCAGGAAGTGCGTGAACAGAAGCGTGACGTGCAACAGGCAAAACGCAATGGTGAACGTCGAGACGTCACTGCAGAACGCCGTGACGTGCGTGAAGCGAAGCAGGAATTGCGTGAAGATCGCCAGGATTGGCGCAGCTACAAACAACGCAACCGCAATGCTTTTCGCGGCAACCGCTTTAACGCACCGTTCCGCTATCGCACGTTCAATTCGGGCGTTAGCATTGGCGCGAGCTTTTATGCACCGCGTTATCGGGTAACCAATTACGCGAACTACCGCCTGCCGCGACCGGGACGTTACCAGACCTACGTGCGCCATTATAATGACGTGCTGCTGGTCAACATCCGCACCGGTCGCGTGATCCAAGTCTATCGGGGCTTTTACTGGTAACGTTTCATCCTCCCGGAACGTGACCATGTAAAGCTGGGCCGTCGGAGCAATCCGGCGGCCCTTTGCTTTTGCAGCGGCGCGGGCTAGTTATGCAGGATGAATATCGTCTTCGT
>JANLSY010000015.1:0-5913 GCA_031362665.1 Sphingomonadales bacterium | reverse complement strand
CTGATGCTGCCCGGAATGATCGACTTCAATGGCTGAACCGCTGCCCGAATTCCGTATCGTCGACTATCATGACGGTCTGGCTCAAGCGTTTCATGACATCAACGCGCAGTGGATCGAGGCCATGTTTGTCCTCGAAGAAGCAGACCGTCAGATCCTCGAAAATCCGCGCGAAATGGTTATTCACCGCGATGGCGTCATCCTGTTTGTCGAGGCCGATGATCTCGGCATCGTGGGCACGGTTGCCCTGATGAATACCGGCGAAGGCACATATGAGCTGACCAAAATGGGCGTCCTCGACGCTGCGCGCGGGCGCAAGGCAGGCGAATTTTTGTTATCAGCCTGTATCGACCGGGCGCGCAGCATGAATATGAAACGGCTTTACCTGCTAACCAACCACATCTGCGCGCCTGCCATTCATTTATATGAAAAGGCAGGTTTCCAGCATGACGCAGAAATTATGGAGAAATATGGCAAAAAGTACGAGCGCTGCGACGTCGCGATGAATTTCCCCCTTTAACGGAAATTGTCGGCGTAGGCCTGTAGCTTCAATGTCTTCGGCGGGGTCGGAATGAAAGTTGCGACAAATCCCTTTTTCGTCGCATAAGCCTGCGCCGCCGCAAGCGTCGGGAATTTCAACTGCACCTGCGCCTGCGTATCGCCAGATCCTGCCCAGCCCATAAGCGGGTCGGCCTTGCGCGGCTCGGCGGGGGTAAATTCCAGAACCCATTCGTCGGTATGGGCTTTACCCGATTGCATGGCATTTTTGGGGCGTTGGAAGATACGAGCTGACATGGACGCCCCTTGCCCGAAAGGCAGCGCGGTCGTCAAGCGTTGCGGGCCAACGCATTCTTGGTCTTTAGGCTTGCAACACTCTCCCACGGCGCATCGGGCCAATTGTGTTTGGGATAGCGCCCCCGCATTTCCTTCGCGACATCACGCCAGCTTCCCCGCCAGAATTCGGGTAGAT
This sequence comes from Sphingomonadales bacterium, assembly GCA_031362665.1. GTDB lineage: Bacteria > Pseudomonadota > Alphaproteobacteria > Sphingomonadales > Sphingomonadaceae > Sphingorhabdus_B. The sequence goes on along the minus strand of JANLSY010000015.1, from coordinate 4,946 downwards.
TGCGCGTTGTCTGAATAGGACGACCTGCAGGAGAAGTCAGGCTGAGTACTAAAGGAGTGCAATCGACACCAACGACCGGATGATTATCCAGCCCGAACAGCGCCTGGACACGCAATTCAACCGTCGGCCCCGCCTCGGCGGTGTAATCAATATTATGAGTGGTTCTTGCAGGACTGGTGAAAGCTGCAGGAGCGATCTGTTCGATACACTGCTTGCCATCCCATCCGAGTAGATTGTCGAGCGCGTTGGACAAGCCGAATTTGGAAATGTCCCGTATCCGTTTAACGCCGTCCATTAGCGGCAAGAGCCAATCCTCCAGCGAGGTGATTAGCGTCGCATCGGATAGTGCTTCAAAACCGATAAAGTTCGCCCGCTGACGAAGAGCGATGGCGGCTTCCGACCACGGCAGCGAAGAAAGCCCCTGATTGCGGACAGCGGACAGCAATGCTTGCGCCATAGCCTGCCGATCAGGGTGGGCCGATACTCCCTCCGCCAATATGATAGCGCCCAGCCGTCGACGCTGGCGCGCTTCAACCCGGTCGGCCTCAGCGTCATAGCGCACATCGGTGGTGGTTTCTATTCTGGCGCCAAAATGCACCAGCACTTCCGCCTCGGTCAATGCGGCTGCCGACAGGATGCGCGCGCCGGACGCTGCACCCTGCAAATCCGCAACAGCCAGCCACTCTGCATTGGCCAGCGGCGACGCCGGATCAAGCCGTAGCCCGCGCCCCATGGCACTGATCCAGTTCTCCCCTTTGGCATCACGGCGTTTGGCAATCCGGTCTGGATACGCAGTAGCAACCAGAGCGCCAATCGACAACGGTGGCGCATTTCCATCTCCTGAAGCTCTCTTCGCGATCCGTCTTGCAAGCGACTTCGCCGCATCCGCTCGCCCGCCCCGATCGCTTAAGAAGCGTTCGAAGCGCGCTTCGATTTCTTCCCCCTGCCCACCCAATCCGCGTTCTTGAAGCAGCAGCGCCAATATGGCGGCCTTTTCGCCTTGCCCGCTGTTTGAGGCAACAGCCACCATATGCGCCAGGCTCGGCGGCAATGGCACGGTTGCAAGCTTCCGGCCGTGCAATGTGATATGCCCGCTTTCGTCAATCGCTTCCAAACCGACCAATGATTTGCGCGCCTCGTTAAGTGCCGCCGCGGGAGGAGGGTCGAGCCAGCGTAAGTTGGCGGGGTCGCTCTCACCCCATAACGCACAATCCAGCACCAATGGCGCGAGGTCGCTCTCCAATATTTCGGGCGGGTCGAAAGGTGGCAACCCGCCATTGCCAGCCTCTTCCCACAACCGATAAGTAACCCCTGGCCCTTGCCGTGCTGCCCGCCCGGCACGCTGTACAGCCGCCGACAGGCTCGCGCGTTCGGTTACCAACCGCGTCACGCCCGCCGCTTTATCGAACCGTGCCCGACGGGCCAAACCGCTGTCGATCACTATCCTCACACCATCGATAGTCAGGCTGGTCTCGGCAATGTTGGTCGCAAGGATGATCTTCCGGCGGCTCTCCGCATCGGGCCGCACCGCCAGCCTTTGCGCCGCAGGATCGACCTGCCCGTGGAGTTTGTGAATGACGCACCGGCCATCAAGACCGCTCAGCGCGTCCGCAGTCCGGTCGATCTCCCGCGTGCCAGGGAGAAACACCAATATGTCGCCCTGCTCTTCGGACAATGCCTTCCGAATGACATGTGCAATCTCGGCCTCAATAGGTTGCTCGGCACGCCGTCCGACATAGCGAAGTTCCATCGGCCAGCTTTTGCCGTCGCTTTCGACAAGTGGTGCGTCGCCCATTATTCGCGAAAATCTCGCACCATCCAGCGTCGCCGACATGGCAACCAAACGCAAATCGGGCCGGAATGCAGCCTGCGCCTCCAATGCGAGAGCAAGCCCGAAGTCGCTGTCAACGCTCCGCTCATGCACCTCGTCGAACATTACCACCGAAACGCCTGCCAATTCAGGATCAGCGATAATTCGGTTCCGGAATATGCCCTCGGTCAGCACCAATATCCGCGTCGCTGACGACTGTTTGCTGTCCATCCGCGTCGCATAGCCGACCAGCGCCCCTACTGGCCCACCCAGCAATTCCGCTATCCGTTCAGCAGCCAACCGCGCGGCCAAGCGTCGTGGCGACAGCAGCAATATCTGCCCATTACACCACTGCTCCTGGAGCAATGCCGGCGCGACCATGGTTGTCTTGCCCGCACCGGGCGGAGCAATCAGTACAGCGTTGCTGGAAAGTGTTAAGTGTTCGAGCAGTTCGGACAAAACTGCTTCGATGGGCAAAGCCGCCAAATTTAGCCTCAATATGCCCGTGCGATGGCGAACTCGACAGCTTCAGTCAACGCGGATTTCGCCTCGCCGCCGTGAAAATGGGCAATGGCATCGATGGCGCGTTGTCCGTAATGCCGCGCACGGTCGATCGTATCGTTGATAGCTCCATGCTTGCGGAGAAGCTGCGTTGCATACGCAAGATCATCGTCCGACACCCGGTTACCCAGCATCGCTTCATGCCAAAATTTCTGCTCATCGGCGGTGCCTCGGCTGTAGGCCAAAATCACTGGCAAGGTTACCTTGCCGTCGCGGAAATCGTCACCGCTGTCCTTGCCCATTGTCGCGCCGTCGGAAACATAGTCGATGGCGTCGTCAACAAGCTGGAACGCGACACCAAGATTGCGGCCATAGGCGTCGAGCGCCATTTCCTGCGCCTCGCCACTTTCGGCGACAACCGCTGCGATCCGGCAAGCCGCGGCGAACAACGCGGCGGTTTTCGATCCGATTATATCGAGATATTTTTCTTCGCTTGTTGCGATCTGCCGCTGGGCGGTCAACTGGTTTACTTCGCCTTCTGCAATAACCGCGGAAGCATGACTGAGGATTTTCAGTACTTTCAGCGAACCGTCTTCCACCATAAGTTCGAACGACCGGCTGAACAGGAAATCGCCAACCAAAACCGCAGCCGGATTGCCGAAAATAAGGTTTGCAGCCGTCTTACCACGCCGCATGTCGCTGCCATCGACAACGTCGTCATGCAGCAAGGTAGCGGTGTGAATAAACTCAACCGCCGCCGCCAGCTTGTGATGGCGATCACCGGGATAATCGAGCAACCGCGCACAGGCCAAAGTCAGCATAGGCCGCATGCGCTTGCCTCCACCGGCTATCAAGTGCCCGGCAAGTTCCGGAATGAGCGGAATTTGCGACTGCATACGGTCCAGAATTACGGCGTTGACCCGATTCATCTCCGGGACAACGAGCTTAAGCATCGGTTCTAGCGAGGGTGCGCGGTGGCCGCTTAACTGGTGGATTGTTGCCGTCATAACCTACCTGCTGTGCCAAGGCATACGTGCCAAGGCAAGTGCAATCGCCGCATTTCCGCTTGTCCCGTCCGCGCAATCGCGGCAGAGGGGGCCGGATGGGCGATGACAATATCCTTTCCAGCTTTCGCGACAGTATCGACAATATCGACGCTGCGCTGGTATTCATGCTTGCCGAGCGCTTTAAGATCACGCAGGCGGTGGGTGAATATAAAGCGAAATCTTCGCTGCCGCCCGCTGACCCCGCGCGCGAAGAAAGACAGATAGAAAGACTTAGGCAACTGGCGCGCGAGGCAAAGCTCGACCCGGATTTCACCGAAAAATTCCTACGCTTCATTATTGATGAGGTTATTCGACATCATCAGCAGATCAGGGATGCCGGTTAGAAATATATTTACCCAACGGTAACGGGCAGTCGATTAAACCGCTGATATGATTATAGTTCAAGGCTTCATGAAGGTTCAACCAGAGGATTTTGCGCTGTATAAAAAGCGCATTGTTCTGCATGCGGCGCATGTTCAAACTTTGGACGGTTGCATGCAATACAGTCTTGCCGAAGACCCCGGCATTCCGGGCCTTATCTGGGTAGCCGAGCGCTGGCGGGACAAACCGGCGCAGGCGTCGCATATGGCCGGAGATCATATGGGCCGTTTCAACGAATTCATGAAACACATGCCGATTTCCGCCGCGCATATCGCCGCTTATGAATGTGAAGGCGATGGCCAGTGGCTAATGCGGGTGGGTAATTCGAGCATTAGCTGATCTGGCTACTGCCCAGTCTTCCCGAAACGACAGCTGCAATCAGATTCCTGATCATCGGCAGACCGGCAAAGTTATGGATGATTGCGTCGCGGATGACCGGAAGCAGACGGCTATCGGACTGATAGAGCGGCGTGAACATATAGCTCAGATATTGGTATAACCGGACATGATCGGCCCTGAAATGCCGATAACGTTGTGCGATAGATGCCAAATCCTCGCCATGTTCGATTGCCTTTGACGCAGCAAACGCATCCATCAGCGCCATATTGGCGCCCTGACCGAGCTGCGGACTGGTACAATGCCACGCATCACCGACACGCAAGATACGCGGGTCGGGCGACGGGTTCCCAGTACGGTGGCGGTATATCGCCAATGTCAGATCATCGACCGACCGCACCTGCGCCACGAAATCGCTAGCTTCGGGCCAGATGCCGAGAAATTGTCCACGCCAGCTTTCTATGCCGTAGGCCAACATTTCCCCGGCGGATTTCGGCATAACGCTCCAGAAAAGCGCCGCGCCCTGGTTTCCCGTTGCGGGATTGACACCAACAGGCATTATTCCCGCCATCCGGGATGCCAGGTGATAGCGTTGGTCAAGACTTGCCGCCGCAATCGGAGAACCTTGCGGCATGTCCACGGTCGTCCAGAACGCAGCAAAAGGAAGGATTGAAACGCGGCCATCGGACATAGGACCATTCGCTCCCGTTGCATCGACCAACAGATCGAAATTGCCATCGCTGCGACCGTCGGCAAAAACCGGACTGACGGCATTTTTCGTGACATCAATGCCTTTCAGTACCTTTCCCGTACTCACGGCAATCCCGGCTGCGCGCACTGCGTCGAACAGAATATCGAACAGGCTGGCGCGA
>JANLSY010000379.1:0-3437 GCA_031362665.1 Sphingomonadales bacterium | reverse complement strand
CTGAATTTCCATCGCAATCGCAGGACGGGCCCAAAGCAATCCGGCCGTGGAAAGTGGCAGCAATTGCCACGGCGGCACTTGTCGTTATTGGCATGTTGTACTTTTGGCTGTTTCTTGCAGATGACCTTGGGTCGTCCAAATCACAACAGGATTCAGCTGGTGCCGACGATGCATCTGAATATGCTGCGACGCGCCAACTTTTTGCAGTAACCGAGGTCAACATCCGTGATCGGCCTTCGACAAAAGACGGCGCCATTATCGGCAAGCTGCCAAGGGGCAGCGCGGTCACGGGTACGCTCAAAATGGGCATGGATGGCACCAGTGGCTGGTTCGAACTAGCCGAAGGTAAGGGGTATATTGCGGACATCAACCTAACCGATGCTGAGCCGCCCGAAATCGCCAAGTCGTTGAACGACAAGATTTGGGAAGCCGATACGCCGATCGACATATGGCAGGTCGCTGGCCCTGCAGATAGTTTGCTCGACCGGGTAAGTGCTGGCACGAAGCTGACATTGGTGGGTCTTACTACCAATGATTTTATCGAGGTAAAAATGCCCAAAGGCGGCGTCGGTTATATAGCTGGCGGCGCTGCCATATTAGCCCGATTGGGCGGCAAGCCTGTTGCTATCGCTTTCAACCCACAAACTTGTAGTTTCGGCAGCGAAATAGGTGCGGAGTTCGCCAAGGTTGGCGCTCGGTTGAAAGCGCAGTGGCAGGCGCTCGAAGACCGGGAGTTTGCCGATGACGAAGCACGCGACAAGGCTTACAGTGCAGCAGAAGGCAAAAGCACCTATGTTAAGTTGGCGCGCTCCTTTGAAGGGCTGTCCTTGACTGCGATCGGGCAGCATTATGAGTCGCAATCGCTTTATTTTGCCGATCCACCAGCCAAGGTGATCGACGTGTTTCGCGCCAAGGGTTTCCGCATCGATGGCAACGGCAATTTCCCGTCGACCGAACTTTATGCGGGCATTAGCGCGACGCGCGGCGAAGGGACTAGCTATGGCAAAACAGATCTTGGCTGCGGTGTATAAAAGTAAAACTATATAAAAATCAGCCTGTTATTTCCACTGCGGTGTAGCCAAGCCCGTCGCCCAAGGCCTGCAATCGGCGTTGCACGGAGTTAGACCGCAGACGGATCGCCTGGCGGCTCAGGTTCAAACGGAGTGTATCACCATCCCCATCGATACGGCTGTCAGCCAGCGCCGCACCTGATCCGCCATCAAGGCGCTGAGCAAGCCGGATAGCGAGACCCCAAATCACCGCCTGCGCTAGTGCGCCGGGTTTGGCGAGCTGCATCAACATTTCAGGCAGATTGCGCTTGCCTGCATGAACAGTCCACAGCGCCGCCGCGATGATTGCGCGGTCGCTGGCATTCACCCCCGGCCAGTTGCCATCCAGCGCATGGTCCAGCGCATGGTCGGCCCGATATTCAGGGTTCACGTTCCACACGCTGTCGGCAAGCAGGCACGCGGCACGGCACAGGCGCGCATCGCCCTTACTCTGCCCTGCAAACACGGGCGCAATCCAATCGGCAAGTGCGTCGCCATGAAATGGAAAACGCGCGAGCCGTTCACCTTCGAAGCGGGTGGCGGCAATGAGTGGGTCTTCGCGGCGCTCCGCTTCCGACAATTGATCGAACAAAAGACCTTCGCGCAAACCATAGATGCTCGTTACCAGTTCGCTGGGTTCGAGCAGACGGACGACGCCCGCCAACAATGCGGTTGCACCCGGCAAGGCAGCCATTCGCGCCGAAGCAACCACGCGGGTCGCAGCAAGCGCTTCGGGATCGTTGACCAGAGCCGATAGCCGCGCGGGCGCATCGGCAGGCATCTGGTAATTCGAAAGGATAGTCAGCGGGTAGCCGGCCTCATGCATGTGCAGGCGCGAAAATGTACGCCACGACCCACCAATCATGTAAAAGGGTAGGCCGATCTCGATAGGGAAGCCGCCATCGCCTGTCAGTGCGGCAATGTCATCGCGCAGCATTTGCGTAATCTGCTTAGTGCTTTTGCCTTTCAAGATGTCGTGTCGAAGCGTGCCAAGCGGCAACGAAACGCGTTCACCAAGTCTGCCGTCGGCGACACGGATAAGTTCAAGGCTGCCTCCGCCAAGGTCGCCGACATAACCATCGGCATGGAAATTATCGCTAAGCACGCCAAGACCCGCTGCTGTAGCTTCGGTATCGCCATCGAGGACATCGACCCGGATACCCAATGCCGCCGCACCTTCGACGAGCTTATGTCCGTTTTTTGCCTCACGTGTTGCGGCAGTTGCGACCACGCGCAGCGTGTCTACTTTCATTGACCGCGCAAGCGTCTCGAAACGGCCGATTGCTGCCAGCGCCTTGGAAATTGTCGCATCGGGAATGATGCCGTCCCCGGCAAGGCATGCCCCAAGAGCGACGCGGCTTTTCTCGTTATAAATTGGCATCGGCGCGCGTGGTAAGCCTGCATAAACCACGAGGCGGACGGTGTTGGAGCCGATGTCGATTACGGCCTGACGGACTACTTTCATCGCCGCCGGACTAGGCTCAATTTGGGAACCTTTTTGTCGTCGGCCAATGCACCGCCACGGCCCGAAAGCGATGCGTTAGTCATGAAATAATGATGCAGGTTAAAGGGCACCTTGTCCGCCTTGACTCTTTCATAACGGCCATCGGACCGGAGCATCCAGCTTTGCTGGTTATCGAGTAGATTAGCAACCATAACCTGATCGAGGATCTGATCATGCACCGTCGGATTTTCGATCGGCAACATATATTCCACCCGACGGTCGAAATTGCGTGACATCCAGTCGGCCGACGAGATGAATACCTTGGCCTTGCCATTGGGCAAGTCGGCGCCATTACCCATTGCCCAAATGCGGCTATGTTCGAGGAACCTGCCCACGACCGACTTGACGCGAATATTCGAAGACATGCCCTTCACGCCCGGACGCAAGCAGCATATGCCGCGGACGACAAGATCAATTTCGACGCCAGCTTCGCTCGCTTCGTACAGCTTGTCGATCACCGCTTTGTCCACCAGCGAATTCAGCTTTGCCCAGACCGCGCCGGGCTTCCCCGCTGCGACATTTGCAATCTCGTCGTCGATTAACGACAGGATCTTTTCGCGCAAGCCAAGTGGACTCATGGTCAGCAGTTTAAGGTCACCGGGAGGAATATAGCCGGTGATGTAATTGAAGATTTGGCCTGCATCATGGCCAACACGCGGGTCAGCTGTGAAGAAACTGATATCGGTATAAATCTTGGCGGTAATCGGATGATAATTGCCGGTGCCAAGATGGCAATAAGTTCGGAAACCATCGGTCTCGCGGCGGACGACCAGCGAAATCTTTGCATGCGTCTTCATATCGACAAAGCCGTAGACCACCTGCACGCCGCTATTTTCAAGCTGCGACGCCCAGTGCAGATTCTGCTCTTCGTCGAACCGCGCCTT
>JANLSY010000367.1:0-3845 GCA_031362665.1 Sphingomonadales bacterium | reverse complement strand
CGCCAATGCACAAGCGCAGGACGAACCCAGCCGCGGCGATGTGATAATCGTCACCGCGCGCCGCCGTCAGGAAACGGCTCAGGAAGTACCGCTAGCAATCTCGGTCATCCGCGCAGACAGCATCGAATCCACTGGCAACTTCAACGTGGTGAAGCTCCAGCAGCTGGCACCGACTTTGCAGGTCTACACCTCGAACCCCCGCAACACGGCGGTCAACATCCGCGGGCTTGGTGTGCCGTTCGGCCTCACGAGCGACGGCTTTGAGCAGGGCGTCGGCATTTATGTCGATGACGTCTATAACGCGCGCGTCGCTGCCGCGACTTTCGATTTCCTAGATGTCGAGCAGGTCGAAGTCCTTCGCGGACCGCAGGGCTCGCTTTATGGCAAAAACACGACGGCCGGCGCAATCAACATCACCACCAACCAGCCGACCTTCGATTTTGAAGGCAGAGCCGAGGTTTCGTTTGGAAGCCTCAACCTCAAACAGGCCAAGTCGGCGGTATCCGGCCCGATTACCGACACAATCGCCGCCCGGATTGCCGTTGCCACCACCAGCCGACGCGGCACGATTTTCAATGTCACCAGCGACCGTTACATCAATGAGCAGGACAATCTCGGCCTTCGCGGTATTCTGCTTTTCCAGCCGAACGACGACCTCAGCATCACGCTTTCGGGTGACTACAGCAAGCAGAACCCCGAATGTTGCGGCACCGTGTTTGTCCGTACCGGAGCGACCCAGCGTGCGCTGGCGCGGCAATATGCGGCATTGACGGCTGCACAGAATTACACGGTCGTTTCCAGAAACCCGTTCGACCGCCTGACCGACATCGACGCCAGCCTGAACGCCGGCAACAAGATTGGCGGGGCGTCGCTCAAGGTAAAATGGGACGTCGGTCCCGGTACGCTCACCTCGATCAGCGCATGGCGTTTCTGGGATTGGAAGCCTGAGAATGACCGCGATTTTACCGGACTGTCGATCGTTTCGAGATCGCAAAACCCTTCGCAGCAGGATCAGTACAGCCAGGAATTCCGCTACAATTATTCAGGCGACAAGATCGACTTTGTGCTGGGAGCTTTCGGTTTCAAACAACGGATCGACACGCAAGGGCTTGAGCAGCAAGGCATCAACGCCAGCCGATGGAATCTAACCGGAGCGCTTGCCGGCAACCCTGCCGTGCTGAACGGCCTGACCGCACGGAACACACAGTTCTTGAAAAGCACCAGCGCCGCATTGTTCGGACAGCTAAGCTGGCAAATCACCGACGCGCTTACGATACAACCGGGTGTCCGGCTCAATTACGACAAGAAATCCGGCTTCTACCAGCGCCGCGTGTTCGATGGAGCAGGCGTTGAAATTTCGTGTTTCAATCCCGCCCCGCTGGCCGGATCGATCAGGGCGGCGCAATGCGGAATTTACCAACCGCAGTTGAGCGCGCCGTCGGTCAAGGACTGGAACTTCAGTTATGACCTTAACGTAAATTACAAGATTGCGCCCGACGTCCTAGCCTATGCAACTTACGCCAAAAGCTTCAAGACGGTCGGCATCAACCAGAATGGTCTGCCGACCGACGCGCAGGGAAATCCCATCACCGCAGCAGGCACGGTGAAGCCGGAATCGGTCAATCATTTCGAGGTCGGAATCAAAACCCAGTTCTGGGACCGCAAGGCAACGTTCAATCTCGCCGCATTCCGCACCGAAATAAGCGACTATCAGGTGACGGTGACGAACGGACAATTCGGCGTGCTGCGCGGTTATCTGGCCAATGCGGACAAAGTGCGGTCTCAGGGGCTGGAAGCGGACTTCAAAATCCGTCCGAGCGACCGCTTCAGTGCCTATCTCAATGGTGCCTATACCAATGCGAAATATGTCCGCTTCGTCGACGCGCCCTGTCCACCCGAACTGGCAGGCGGTACCGCCGTGACTGCTGGCCAGCCGCCAAGCGCACCTGGCACGCCGGGTGGCTTAAGCCCTGCCAACTGCAATATATCCGGCGGACGCCTTCCCGGTGTGTCGAAATGGGCTTTGTCTTATGGCGCGGAAGTCAACACGCCGTTGACCTTGCTCGCTACCGAAGGCCAGCTTTATGTCGGTTTCGATGGCAACTACCGCTCGGGCTTCTCATCCAACCCGTCGCCTTCGATTTATACCAACATCGAAGGCTATGCGCTGTCCAACTATCGCGTCGGTTTCCGTTCGGACAATTTCGACGTCTACGGCTGGGTTCGCAACGTGTTCGACGTGAACTATTTCGAGCTACTTCAGGTCGCACCGAGCAACGTTGGCTTGATTGCCGGTCAACCGGGCGATCCGCGCACGGTGGGCGCTACCATCAAGTTCAATTTCTAACTGAAGGCGCCGGGTGTGTTTTTATACCCGGCGCTAAACACATTCTTGGGTGGTCCAAACAAATTAGCGAGACACAAAGCTATGGCTAATGGAAGTGCATCCGATTATGCATTTGCAAATCCGGAGCGGAGAGCGAGACTTGGATGATTGAGTTTATTGCCAATATCGACTGGGCTGCCGCGGCTCCGTATATCGCCGTCGGCTTTGCGGCGCAGCTCGTCGACGGCGCTCTCGGTATGGCATTCGGCGTTATCTGCAGCACTTTGCTGGTGAGCGTGATGGGCGTTGCCCCAGCGCGTGCATCAGCTGCTGTCCATTTCGTCGAAATGTTCACGACTGGCGCATCGGGCATCAGCCATGTCCTGCATAAGAATGTCGACTGGAAACTGTTCAGCCGGATTGCCATTCCCGGTGTGATTGGCGGATGCACCGGCGCATATTTGCTGGCAAACATCCATACCGAAGCCGCGCGGCCATTTGTGATGGGATATCTGACGCTAATCGGTTTTTACCTGTTGTATAAAGCATGGGATTTCACGCACGAGCACAAGCCACGCGATCCCAAGGTCACGATGCCGTTGGGACTGATAGGCGGCTTTCTTGACGCTTCGGGTGGCGGTGGATGGGGACCGGTGGTTACTTCCAACCTCCTTATTCAAGGGTCTGACCCGAGAAAAACTATCGGCACGGTGAACACCGCAGAATTTTTCCTGACCGTTGCGGTTTCGGTGACTTTCATTCTGACTATTGGGCTCGAAGCATTTACCGTGGTGACAGGCGGGTTGCTGATTGGCGGCCTATTGGCCGCACCGTTTGGCGCTTGGGTGGCGAAACGTATTCAACCGCGCAGACTCTTGTTTGCAGTGAGTATCGTTTTAATCGCGACCAGCATGTTCAGCCTGTACAAAGCGCTTTCCTGACAGGCCAAAGAAGCTTGCATTTGCGTGCCCCCCCGCATATAGGCGCGCGCTTGCCGTTCGTGGACATCCCTGGAGGCGTGACGGCAACCGTAACTTTATTGGAGAATACACATGAGCGATCAGCTGACATTGTCGGCCGAGACGCGCGAACGGGCTGGCAAGGGAGCCTCCCGCGAATTGCGTCGTCAAAACCGGATACCCGCCGTAATTTACGGCAACAAACAAGACCCCGAACTCATCCATGTTGAGGAAAAGGCACTCGTCAAACTCTTGATGACAGGCCACTTTTCGAACAGCCTCGTTGAGATCGACCTTGGTGGCAAAAAGCAGATGACGATTCCAAAGGACGTCGCTTTTCATGCCGTTAGCGATCGCCCGACCCATGTCGACTTTCTGCGCATCGTCAAGGGCGCAAAGGTCGAGGTTCTGGTTCCCGTCATGTTCATCAACGAAGACGCGTCGCCCGGCTTGAAGCGCGGTGGTGTTCTGAACGTGGTTCGTCACGAACTTGAACTAATCTGCGACAACGACAAATTGCCTGACGATATCCAGATCGACGTCACCGGTTTCGACGTCGG
>JANLSY010000365.1:0-2250 GCA_031362665.1 Sphingomonadales bacterium | reverse complement strand
CGCAAAAAGCGGTCGTCGGCGAGGTGAGCAATAAAATCCTCGACCGGCTCGCACTTGGCAACATGCTGGCGCTGCTTGTGATCGGTATTATTGGAATTACGATCCTGCGTCATTTCCCGATTTCGCGCGAAAGCCATAATGAACGACTACGTGTCTTGAATGAGGCAGCCAAGTCTGCCAGTTAAGCGCGCAATTAAATTTAAGAGAGGATGATGAGTCATGGATTTCGATCTCACCGAAAAGCAGACCTATTGGCGGGATCGCGTGCGCGACCATATCGAGCGTTTCGTTCGCCCGCGTGTCGCCGATTACAAGGCAGAGGACGCTCAGGGCGGTCGCTGGAAAGTATTGCAGGTGGTCGAGGAAGAAAAAGCGCGCGCCAAGGCGGCGGGTATCTGGAACCTGTTCATGCCGCCGACGTCAGGCCGCGTCCATGTAGATGACAGCGTCGCCTTTGAAGGCCCGGGCCTCACCAATATGGAATATGCGCTGTGCGCTGAAGAAATGGGCCGTGTCGGCTTTGCGTCGGAAGTGTTCAACTGCTCGGCGCCCGACACCGGTAATATGGAAGTGTTCCTGCGTTACGGCACCGCCGAGCAGAAACAGAAATGGATGGTGCCGTTGATGAATGGTGAAATCCGTTCGGCGTTCCTGATGACCGAGCCGGCAGTCGCTTCGTCCGACGCAACCAATATCGAAACCTCGATCCGCCGCGAAGGCGACGAATATGTCCTTAATGGCCGCAAATGGTGGTCTTCGGGTGCGGGCGACCCGCGCTGCAAGATTGCGATTGTGATGGGCAAGACCGATTTCGAAGCGAAGCGCCATGCGCAGCAGTCAATGGTGTTAATGGAACTCGACGCGCCGGGTGTGAACATCCTGCGCCACCTGCCTGTGTTCGGTTATGACGACGCACCGCACGGCCATATGGAAATTGAACTGAAGGACGTTCGCATTCCAGCCTCTAACATGCTGCTTGGCGAAGGTCGTGGGTTCGAAATCGCACAAGGCCGCCTTGGACCTGGGCGAATTCACCATTGCATGCGCACGATTGGCGTGGCGGAGGAAGCGCTGGAGAAGATGTGCAAGCGGCTCCAAACGCGCGTCGCATTTGGCAAGACCATCGCCGAACACAGCGTCTGGGAAGAGCGCATTGCACGGGCACGGATCGATATCGAAATGACGCGGCTGCTTTGTTTGAAGGCCGCGGATATGATGGACAAGGTCGGCAACAAGGCCGCGGCGGCGGAAATCGCCATGATCAAGGTTCAGGCCCCGAATATGGCACTGAAAATCATCGACGATGCCATTCAGGCGCATGGCGGCGGTGGCGTGTCCGAGGATTATGGTTTAGCTCAAGCCTATGCACATCAGCGGACCTTACGTCTCGCCGATGGTCCCGATGAAGTCCATGCTCGCGCCATTGCCCGCATGGAACTCGGCAAGCATGGTGCAAGGCCATCGAGCAGCATTTCGAGCGGCGACATCGGGGTCGCCCGGTGAAAGCAGCAGTCCTGATCGAAGCGGGCAAACCGCTTCAAATTGAGCAGGTCAACATATCGAACCCCGGGCCGCACGAGGTACTCATCCGTACCGTGGCCTGCGGGCTTTGTCATAGCGACCTGCACTTTATCGAAGGCACATATCCGCATCCCCTGCCTGCCATTCCGGGGCATGAAGCGGCTGGTATTGTCGAAGCAGTCGGCAGCGAAGTCCGCACCGTCAAGGTCGGCGACGCTGTCGTTACCTGCTTGTCGGCATTCTGCGGTCACTGCGAATATTGTGTGACCGGCCGCATGTCCTTGTGCCTCGGTGGCGAAACGCGGCGCAAACCGGGCGAAGCCCCGCGCCTGACGCGGCCAGATGGCAGCTTGGTCAACCAGATGCTCAACCTTTCCGCTTATGCCGAAATGATGCTGGTGCACGAACATGCGTGCGTCGCGATCAACCCCGAAATGCCGCTCGACAAGGCTTCGGTCATCGGTTGCGCCGTAACCACAGGCGCAGGCACGATATTTAACGCGTGCAAAGTAACGCCGGGCGAAACCGTCGCGGTTATCGGCTGCGGCGGGGTTGGTCTTGCGACGATCAATGCGGCAAAGATTGCCGGCGCTGGCCGGATTATTGCCGCCGATCCGATCCCCGAGAAACGGGCGCTCGCGATCAAGCTGGGCGCAACCGACGTTATCGATCCATCGATTCCACACGCTGCGGCACACGAGCGTGACGAACGTCTACCGCGCATCGAAG
>JANLSY010000347.1:0-4119 GCA_031362665.1 Sphingomonadales bacterium | reverse complement strand
CTTCGATGGCTTCGGCAGCGATCTCGGCCTGTTCGGCTTCGAACATCTGGTCGAGAACGTTGACGCCGTCCTTTTGTAACTCGGCTTCGTCGTCCGAACGGGCCACGTTGACCTGAACGTTGACCGAAACTTCGGGGTGCAGAACGACCTTGACGTCGAACACGCCGAGCGTCTTGATCGGGCGTTCGAGCACGATCATCGACTTGGTAACCTTGGCGTCCTGAGCGATCAGGCCGTCAACGATGTCCTTGACCGAAACCGAACCATAAAGCTGGCCGGTTTGCGAGGCGGCGCGGATCAGAACGATCTGCTTGCCCTCGACATTGCCCGAAGCCTTTTGGGCTTCGTCGCGGCGGCTTGCGTTATCGCTTTCGATGCGAGCGCGGTTGGCTTCGAAAACCTTACGGTTTGCGTCGTTGGCACGAAGGGCCTTTTTGTTCGGCAACAGGAAGTTACGGGCATAGCCGTCCTTCACGGTGACAACATCGCCAATGGCGCCAAGCTTTTCAACGCGTTCGAGAAGTATGATATCCATGTTTCGGCTCCTACTTCACGATGTACGGCAGAAGGCCGATGTGACGGGCACGCTTGATAGCCTGACCCAGCTCACGCTGCTTCTTTGCCGAAACGGCGGTGATGCGCGACGGGACAATCTTGCCGCGCTCTGAAATGTAGCCCTGAAGCAGGCGTACATCTTTATAATCGATGACCGGTGCATCTTTACCCTGGAACGGGCATGACTTGCGGCGACGGAAAAACGGACGTGCCATAATTTAAGCCTCCTGCTCTGCACGGGGTGCGCGGTCGCCGAAGCCACCACGGTCGGGACGGTCGCCGCGCGGTGCGCCACGGTCGCGGTCACCGCGATCCGGACGGTCACCACCAAAGCCGCCGCGTTCGCTGCGCTCTGGACGGTCGCTCTTGCGCATCATTACCGACGGGCCGACTTCATGCTTGTCGACGCGGACAGTCATGTAGCGGATCACGTCTTCGTTCATGCGAGTCTGACGCTCAAGCTCGGCGATGGTGTCGCCCGAAGCATCGATGTCGAGCATCACGAAATGCGCTTTGCGGTTCTTCTGAATTTTGTAGGTCAAAGTGCGAAGACCCCAGGTTTCGGTCTTGATGACCTTGCCTTTATGCTCTTCGACAATCTTGGTGGCAGCTTCTGCCAGCGCGTCTACCTGGGCCTGTGAAAGGTCCTGACGCGCCAAAAATACATGCTCGTACAGAGACATGGGCGTTTCCTTGTTCCTACCGATCGCTGACGTCGCACCATGCGAGCGCCCCTCCGGCTTTCTTCGATTTCGGTCAGGCAGGCCTGAGCGAAGTGGGGCTGTTAGAGGGGTCTGGGCGGGAATGCAAGCGATTCAGGTCCTTTAGCCTGATGCATTCGCCAGCCGCGCCAACACATCCGCCGCAAATCCACTCAAAGTGTCATCCCTCGCCCCCATGATGACGATCCGGTCGCCGGGCCTCGCCAGTTCGACGATGCGGTCCCCGCAATCCTCGCGCGACAGAATATATTCGGCGTGTCTGTCCGCAGCGGTGACCGCGTCGGTGATGCTCTGGCTACCGATGCTTTTGTCCACGGTGCCGCCGAAATAGACGGGGTCGCACAGGATCAGGTGATCGTCCTCGCCTAGCATTTCCGCAAACACAGTGGCGAGTTCGGTACCCATGACGCGGATCGGGCCGTAGCCATGGGGTTGGAAGAAGGCAATCACCCGGCCCGGAAAGGCTTTGAGCGTCGCGAGCGTTGCAGCGATCTTGTCGGGGTTGTGGCCGAAATCGTCGATAACGGTGATGCCATTTGCGGTCCCCACGATGTCAAAGCGGCGCGCGAGGCCGTTGAAGCGCTCCACCCCGCGCACCGCTTGTGCGACGCCCACACCAAGTGCGGTCGCGGCAGCAATTGCTGCGAGGGCGTTGGCGATGTTGTGGCGGCCGGGCACTATGAGTGTGACGGGGTGGGTTTCGCCCTGTGCGTGGAGGGTGAAGCGGCTGCCCAGCGGTAGATCGGTGACGTCAGTGGCGCGGATGTCGGAGTGGGGGGTGAAGCCGAAGCTGATCGCGCCTGCGATCCCCATCGGCTCGATGAGCGCCACGGTCTCCGCATCGTCGGAGTTCCACACACAGCATTTCGCGCCCTTGGCAAAATCACCAAACAACTGCCGCAATTCTGCGAGGCTTTTATGATCGAGGCTGACATTGTTGAGCACCGCGACCTCCGGCGTGAACAGCGCAATCGAGCCGTCGCTTTCATCGACCTCGGAAACAAAGACGTCTCCCTGCCCGACCCGCGCGCTGGCAAAGGGCGCGTCGTCGGCGACAAAATTCTTCATCACCGCGCCGTTCATGATCGTCGGGTCCAAGCCAGCATCGGTCAGTATCCAACCGATCATGCCGGTAACAGTCGATTTCCCGCTAGTCCCACCAACCGCAACGCTGCGCGGTGCGGCGTTGAACAATTCTGCCAGCAATTCGGCGCGAGTCATGCGCTGGCAGCCCAAGGCATTGGCCTGGGCGATATCGGGTACTCTGTCCTCGATTGCGGCAGATGCAATCAATATCTGGTCGCCGCTGATAAGTCCGCTGCCATCCTGCGCGAACAGGTCGATACCAAGGCTTTGCAGCCATTCAAATTTCGGTCCCAAGCGGCCTTGGTCAAGCGCTCGGTCCGACCCCGCCACTGTTGCGCCGGCGTCGCGGACGATATTGGCGAGCGGCAGCATGCCCGACCCACCGATGCCGCAGAAGAAATAGGATTTGTTTTTGTGCATCCCGCTCCGCTATTGCCAATGACAGATTTTGACAATCGCAAAGGGAGAGGGGCGAAATGAAGATCGGTATCTGCGCGCCGTCTACCCCGTTCACCCGCGAAGACGCGGCGCGTGTCACCGCTCTTGCCTCGACCACCCATCCGACCGCCGAACTCGTTTTCCACGATCAATGCTTTTCGGAAAGTGGCCATTTCGCCGGACCCGATGCCGAGCGGCTGGAGGCTGTTGTCGACCTTGCCAACGACCCCGCGTTCGACACGATCTGGTTCGTGCGCGGCGGCTACGGTGCATGCCGGATTGCCGAAGAGGCGGTCGCGCGGTTCAAAGGCGCAGCGCGGGATAAGCTCTTTTTAGGCTATAGCGACGCCGGGAATTTGCTCGGGTGCCTTTACCGCAACGGCATTGGCCGCGTGGCACATGGCCCAATGCCAGCAGACATCAGGCGCGAAGGTGGTGAGACGGCGGTGAAGCGAGCGCTCGACTGGATGGTCAGTGCCAATCCGACAGCGCTCGAACCGCATATTCAGGTCGGCGAGCGTTATACCGCATACAACCTGATGACGCTGGCGATGATGGCCGGAACGCCGTTGATGCCCGACCTGAACGGCCATGTGCTTATGGTCGAGGAGGTCAGCGAATATCTCTACGGCTTCGACCGCGCATTCTTCCACGTCACCAGCCATTTGAAGGATGCGGGTTTGGTGGGGCTTCGCCTTGGTCGGGTCAGCGACGTCCCCGACAATGACCGCCCCTTTGGCGAGGGTCCGGAAGAAATCGCCAAACGCTGGTGCCGCAAATCGGGCATTTCCTATCTGGGCCGCGCCGATATCGGGCATGACGCCGACAACAAAATCGTACCTTTCGGGCTTGCCACAACAAGCGCTGCGCAATAGGCGCGTCGCCACAAAATAATAAACGGGAGCAACAATGCGAGCATTCATTTTTCCTGGGCAAGGCAGCCAGATGGTTGGCATGGGCAAGGCGCTCGCTGAAGCTAGCGTCACGGCACGCGAGGTATTCGAGGAAGTCGACCATGTACTTGGGCAGAACTTGTTCAAGCTGATGTGTGAAGGCCCAGACAGCGATTTGACGCTGACCGAAAATGCGCAGCCCGCAATCATGGCGAACGCGATTGCCACGCTGCGCGTGATGGAGGTCGAGGGCGGCGTGCGCCTTTCGGAAAAGTGCGATTTTGTTGCCGGGCATAGTCTGGGTGAATATACCTCTTTATGCGCCGCGGGGGCCTTGCCGCTGGCAGTCACAGCGTCACTTTTGAAATTACGCGGCCGCGTGATGCAAGCCGCCGTACCCGAAGGGATTGGCGCGTTGGCGGCGT
>JANLSY010000312.1:0-28698 GCA_031362665.1 Sphingomonadales bacterium | reverse complement strand
CGCTGGCGCGGCATTCGCCCGCTGACCCGCGGTGTTGCAAAGAACCCAGTCGATCACCCGCATGGTGGTGGTGAAGGCCGTACTTCGGGTGGTCGTCACCCAGTTACGCCTTGGGGTAAGCCAACCAAGGGTGCGCGCACTCGCAGCAACAAGTCGACCGACCGGATGATTATCCGTTCGCGGCATGCTAAGAAGAAGAGGTAACTCATGTCTCGTTCCGTCTGGAAAGGTCCGTTTGTTGACCTCTATCTGCTGAAAAAAGCAGAAACCGCTCAGGATGCATCGAAAGCTGCGCCGATCAAGACCTGGTCGCGTCGTTCGACAATCCTGCCACAATTCGTCGGCCTGACGTTCAGCGTCTATAACGGCCACAAGTTCATTCCCGTTTCGGTGAATGAGGACATGGTCGGCCACAAGCTGGGTGAGTTCGCTCCAACGCGCACTTATCACGGCCATGGCGCCGACAAGAAGGGTAAACGCTAATGGGTAAAGCATCCGCCCCCCGCCGCGTCGCCGACAATGAAGCTTTGGCTGTAGGCACGACCATTCGTGGTTCGGCTCAGAAGCTGGGTCTTGTTGCCGCGCTGATCCGTGGCAAGAAAGCCGAAGACGCGCTCAACATCCTGAAGTTCTCGACCAAGGGAATGGCAGACGATGTTCGCAAGGTTCTGGCTTCCGCCATCGCCAATGCCGAAAACAACCACAATCTCGACGTCGACGCTCTCGTCGTTGCCGAGGCAAGCGTTGGCAAGGCGCTGACCATGAAGCGTTTCATGGCACGTGGCCGCGGCAAATCGAGCCGGATCGTCAAACCGTTCAGCCGTCTGCGCATCGTTGTGCGCGAACAGCAAGAAGAGGCATAAGTCATGGGTCAGAAATCAAATCCAATCGGTCTGCGTCTTCAGATCAACCGTACTTGGGACAGCCGGTGGTATGCCGAAGGCGCCGAATATGGCCGCATGCTTCTGGAAGACATCAAGATCCGCAAGTTCATCTTTGAAACGCTGCCACAGGCAGCGATTTCGAAGGTGGTGATCGAGCGTCCTGCCAAGAATTGCCGCGTTTCAATTTACGCTGCCCGTCCCGGTGTTATCATCGGCAAGAAGGGTGCGGACATTGAAAAGCTGAAAAAGCAGATCAACAAGTTCACGACTGCTGAAGTTTCGTTGAACATCGTTGAAATCCGCAAGCCAGAAGTCGACGCCAAGCTTGTTGCGCAGGGTATTGCTGATCAGCTGATCCGCCGTATCGCTTTCCGTCGCGCCATGAAGCGTGCGATGCAGTCGGCGATGCGTCTGGGTGCAGAAGGCATCAAGATTACCTGCGGTGGCCGTTTGGGCGGCGCTGAAATCGCCCGCGTCGAATCGTACCGCGAAGGCCGCGTGCCTGCGCATACGCTGCGTGCCAACATTGATTATGCTGAAGCCGAAGCGCTCACCGCTTATGGTATCATCGGCATCAAATGCTGGATTTTCAAAGGCGAAATCCTGGGTCACGACCCGATGGCAACCGACCGGCTGATGATGGAAGCGCAGACTTCCGGCGTCCGTCCGCAGTCCGACCGCCGCTAAAGGTTAGGAACTAGACATGTTGCAACCAAAGAAAACAAAGTTCCGCAAGCAGTTCAAGGGACGCATCAAGGGCGAAGCCAAGGGCGGTTCGGATTTGAACTTCGGTTCATATGGCCTGAAGGCACTTGAACCCGAGCGTATCACTGCTCGCCAGATCGAAGCGGCCCGTCGCGCGATTACGCGTCATATCAAGCGTCAGGGACGTTTGTGGATCCGTATCTTCCCGGACGTGCCGGTGACAAAGAAGCCTGCCGAAGTCCGTCAGGGTAAGGGCAAGGGTTCGGTCGAATATTGGGCAGCCAAGGTTAAGCCAGGCCGCATCATGTTCGAACTCGACGGCGTTCCGGGCCCGATCGCTGCTGTCGCTTTCCAGCGCGCTGCGATGAAACTGCCAATCAAGACCAAGGTCGTGGCGCGTCTCGGCGACACGTCGCATCTGGGAGCATCATAAGATGAGCAAGACTGAAGATCTGCGCGTCAAAACCGACGACCAGCTCGCCGTACAACTCGGTGAACTGAAGCGCGAAGCGTTCAACCTGCGTTTTCAATCGGCCACTGGCCAAATGGAAAAGCCGGCGCGCGTTCGTGAAGTGCGTCGCGACATTGCCCGCATCAAAACCCTGCAAGGCGAGCGTCAAGCCGCTGCTGCAAAAGCAACGGCGTAAGGAACAGACTATGCCAAAACGTATCCTCACCGGGACCGTGGTCTCCGACAAGAATGACAAGACGATTGTCGTTCTGGTCGAGCGCAAAGTGAAGCACCCGCTTTACGGCAAGATCATCCGTCGCACGAAGAAATATCATGCCCATGACGAAAACAATGTCGTCAAAGAAGGCCAAGTCGTCCGCATCGAAGAGTGTGCGCCGATTTCGAAGAACAAGACCTGGCGCCTGGTAGCTGACGCTGCTGCGGCTCCGGTCGCAACCGCAGCACCTGCTGTAACGACGGAGGATTGATTCCATGATTCAGATGCAATCAAATCTCGATGTTGCGGACAATAGCGGTGCAAAACGCGTCCAGTGCATCAAGGTGCTTGGTGGTTCCAAGCGTCGTGTTGCCGGCGTTGGCGACATCATCGTGGTGTCGATCAAGGAAGCTGCACCGCGCGGCAAGGTGAAGAAGGGCGACGTGCACAAGGCCGTCATCGTTCGCACCCGCAAGGACATTCGCCGCGCCGATGGCTCGGTAATCCGTTTCGACTCCAACGCTGCCGTGCTTATCGGTAACAACAAGGAGCCGATTGGCACACGTATTTTCGGACCGGTTGTTCGCGAATTGCGCGCCAAGAACCACATGAAAATCATCAGCTTGGCACCGGAGGTGCTATAAACATGGCTCTGGCAAAAATCAAAAAGGGTGACACGGTTGTCGTGCTTGCCGGTAAGGACAAGGGCAAGTCGGGCGAAGTAACCGCCGTGATGCCAAAGGACAGCAAGGTCGTCGTTTCCGGCGTCAATGTTGCCGTGCGTCACCGCAAAGCTTCGCAGGCTAATCCGCAAGGTGGTCTCGACCGCTTTGAAGCGCCTTTGCATATCTCGAACGTGGCATTGGCCGACCCCAAGACGGGCAAGCCGACACGCGTTCGCGTTGAAACCAAGGACGGCAAGAAGGTCCGCGTGGCCGTGAAGTCCGGGGAGACGATAAATGGCTGATAAAAAATACACTCCGCGCATGAAGCAGAAGTATGACGACGCCGTCGTCAAGGGACTGACCGAGAAGTTCGGTTACACCAACCGCTTCGCTGTGCCGAAGATTGAAAAAATCACGCTCAACATGGGTGTGGGCGAAGGTTCGCAGGACAAGAAGAAGGTTACGACCGCTCTTGCCGAAATGGAACTGATTGCTGGGCAAAAGCCTGTCATCACCAAGGCGAAGAAGTCGATTGCAGGCTTCAAGCTGCGTGAAGGCATGCCGATCGGCGTGAAGGTTACGCTGCGCGGCGCCCAGATGTACGAATTTCTCGACCGTCTGGTAACCATCGCAATGCCACGCATTCGCGATTTCCGCGGCCTCAATCCAAAGAGCTTCGATGGTCGTGGTAACTTCGCCATGGGCCTGAAAGAGCAAATTATCTTTCCCGAAATCAGCTATGACCAAATCGATACCGTTCGCGGCATGGATGTGATCGTAACGACTTCGGCAAACACGGACGATGAAGCGCGCGAACTGCTCAAGCTGTTCGGCTTCCCCTTCCCTGTTGAAGAGACTGAAGAAAAGGCGGCTGCATAATGGCTAAACTGAGCTCCATAAACAAAAACGAGCGTCGCAAGAAGCTGGCAAAGAAATATGCCGGTCGTTACGCGAAGCTTAAGGCGATGGCGAAAGACCAGTCGTTGGACGACAGCGAGCGCCTGATTGCTCGCCTCAAAATGGCGGAAATTCCGCGCAATGGTAACCCTGGCCGCGTTCGCAACCGTTGTGAAACCACCGGGCGCCCACGCGCTTATTACCGCAAATTCCGGCTGTGCCGTATCGAACTGCGCGATCTTGCCAATAAGGGCATGATCCCAGGCGTCACAAAGTCGAGCTGGTAAGGACAAGATAGATGGCAATGACCGATCCTTTGGGTGATATGCTCACCCGCATCCGCAACGGCCAGCGGGCGAAGAAAGACTCTGTAGTCTCGCCTGCTTCCGGTTTGCGTACCCGCGTTCTCGACGTGCTGCAGCGCGAAGGCTACATCCGTGGCTACAGCGAAGAAGCTTTGGGTGCGCACAAGGGCATCCGCATCGAGCTGAAATATTTCGAAGGCGCGCCTGCTATCCAGCATGTTGCCCGCGTTTCGAAGCCCGGTCGCCGCGTATATTCGGGAAGCCAAGAGCTTCCGGTTATCCGCAACGGCCTTGGTATCACCATCGTTTCGACGCCAAAGGGCGTTCTGTCCGACGCCGAAGCGCGCGCACAGAATGTTGGCGGCGAAATCCTGGCGGAGGTATTCTGATGAGCCGCATTGGTAAAAAAGCTGTTCCAATCCCTGCCGGTGTTACTGCCAGCATGGAAGGCGGCACGCTTTCGGTAAAAGGTCCGAAGGGCGAGCTGAAAATGCCGATGAGCGACCTCATTTCCTATGAAATGAAGGACGAAGGCCTCATGGTAAAGCCGGCCAACGAAAGCAAGGCGGCTCGCGCATTCTGGGGAATGCAGCGGACTTTGGTACAAAACCTCGTTACCGGCGTGACCGAGGGCTTCACCAAGGTTTTGGAAATCACCGGCGTTGGTTATCGTGCCAACAGCCAGGGTAAGACGCTGAAATTGCAGCTTGGCTATAGCCATGATGTCGATTTCGCGATCCCCGAAGGTATCGACATCAAGACGCCCGATAACACCACGGTGGAGATTTCGGGTATCGACAAGCAGAAGGTTGGGCAGGTTGCTGCCGAAATCCGTCGCTGGAGGAAGCCAGAGCCTTACAAAGGCAAGGGCATCAAGTACCGCGGCGAATATATCTTCCGCAAGGAAGGGAAGAAGAAATAATGGCACAGCTTTCACTTTTCGCAAAACGGCGCCAGCGCGTTCGTTCGAAGCTGCGGGCCCAAGTTGCTGGCCGTCCGCGCCTGTCGGTGCACCGCACTGGCCGTCATATCTACGCGCAGATCATCGACGATTCGAAGGGTGCAACCATCGCTTCGGCTTCGACGCTCGACAAAGATGTGAAGGCGAAGAACGGTTCGACCAGCGAAGCTGCTGCCGATGTCGGCAAGCGGGTCGCGGAAGCTGCCAAGAAGGCTGGCGTATCCAGCGTGGTTTTTGATCGTGGCGGATTTTTGTTCCACGGTCGCGTCAAGGCGCTGGCGGAAGCTGCGCGCGAAGGCGGATTGGAGTTCTGATGATGGCTGACGAAAATACAACAGCAGACGCAGTCGTCACCGATGGTGGTGCACCAGCCGCAACCGAAGGTCGTGGCCCTCGCGGCGCGCGCGGCGGACGTGGCGGCGGCGGCGGTGATAATCGTGGTGGTGGCAATCGTGGTCGCCGTGACGGCGGTCGTCCGGCTCCGGAAGAAGATGATGGCACGATCGAAAAGCTCGTCCACATCAACCGCGTTTCGAAAACGGTTAAGGGCGGTAAGCGCTTTGGTTTTGCTGCACTCGTCGTTGTTGGCGACGGTCAGGGCCGGGTAGGCTTTGGTCATGGCAAGGCGCGAGAAGTGCCGGAAGCCATCAACAAGGCTACTGCAGCTGCTAAGAAATCGATGATCCGCGTCGCGTTGAAAGACGGCCGTACGCTGCATCATGATGGCAAGGGCCATTTCGGCGCGGGCAAGGTTACTGTTCGGTCGGCACCGGCTGGTACCGGCATCATCGCCGGTGGCCCGATGCGCGCCGTATTCGAATCGCTGGGCGTTGCCGACGTTGTGACCAAGTCGGTCGGTTCGTCAAACCCATACAACATGGTTCGCGCTACTTTCGCGGCTTTGTCTGAACAGACCAGCCCCAAGTCGGTAGCGCAGCGTCGTGGCAAGAAAATCGCCGACCTTCTGGGTCGTGGCGGCAGCAAAACTGCTGAAGCCGACGCCGAAGCAATTGCGGAGTAATCGATATGGCGAAAATCAAGCTTAAGCAGACCGGTTCGCCGATCCGCCGTCCCGCTTCGCAGCGCGCTACCTTGAAGGGCCTCGGCCTCGACAAGATGAACCGCGTTGTCGAAATCGAAGACACCCCCGAAGTGCGCGGCATGATCCGCACGGTTCGGCACATGGTCCAAATCCAGGACTAATCCCATCAGCGCGAATTAAAGCGAAAGCGAGTGCACGACATGAAATTGAATGACATCAAAGACAACGAAGGCGCCCGCCATCGTCGTATGCGCGTTGGCCGTGGTATCGGTTCGGGCAAGGGCAAGACCTCCGGTCGCGGCCAAAAGGGCCAGACCAGCCGTTCGGGTGTTTCGATCAACGGATTTGAAGGCGGCCAGATGCCACTTCACATGCGTATCCCGAAGCGTGGCTTCAACAATATCTTTGCCAAGGATCACGCTGAAGTGAATCTCGGCATGATCCAGAAGTTCATCGATGCGAAGAAAATCGACATCAAGAACACCGTCGATCACGCTGCGCTGAAGGCCGCTGGCCTCGCACGCGGCGGGAAGGATGGCGTTCGCCTGCTTGCTAAGGGTGAATTGACGTCGAAAATCAATCTCGTCGTTGCCGGTGCCTCGAAGGCAGCCGTTGAGGCTGTCGAGAAGGCTGGCGGTAAAGTCGAAATCATCGTCAAGGTGAGCTCAGCCGAAAAGGCTGCGGCGAAGAAATCATCGGTCAAGAACGCAGCAAAAGCAGCAGCGGCCAAGAAATAAGACAGGCGGCGGATACTTCGCTCTTGTCATGCCAGCCCCGCTTCCCGATATGGGCTGGCGGGGTTTGACATTTCTGGGGGGTAACCGGCGAATGTCAGGCAGAATTTGGGATAAGGCGGCGGCTCGCAATTGATGCGGCGCTGCATGAATCCGGAAACAAGGAAAGTACATCATGGCATCTCGGGCCGACCAAATGGCCTCGAACCTCAATTTATCGAAGTTCGGGCAGGCAACAGAGCTTAAGAACCGCATCTGGTTCACCATAGGCGCACTCATCATTTTCCGGATGCTGAGCTTCGTGCCGCTTCCCGGTGTTGATCCGATCGCCCAGGCGGCGCTTTACGCGAATAACGCAGCTGGCGGCGTGCTTGACATTTTTAACACTTTCTCAGGCGGCAGCCTTGAGCGCATGAGCCTTATCGCGCTTGGCGTGATGCCCTATATTACCGCATCTATCGTCGTACAGCTTGCTGCGTCGTTGTCGCCCACGCTTGCCGCCATCAAGAAAGAAGGCGAGAGCGGGCGTAAGAAACTAAACCAGTATACGCGCTACGGTACGGTGTTCTTGACTGCGTTGCAGGGTTATTTCCTTGCCGCAGGCCTCGAAAGTCTTGCCGCTGCCAATGGTATTGGCGCGGTGGTTGAGCCGGGCCTGATGTTCCGTATCGTTGCGACAATCAGCCTAATCGGCGGCACCATGTTCCTTATGTGGCTGGGCGAACAAATCACCTCGCGCGGTATTGGCAACGGCATCTCGCTGATCATCATGGCAGGTATTGTCGCGCAAATGCCGCGCCTGTTCGCGCAGTTGCTCGAAGGCGGACGGACTGGTTCGATTAGCGGTTTTGTTATTGTCGGCTTTATTGTGATGTTTGTCGTCCTAACGCTGCTCATCTGCTTCATGGAACGCGGTCAGCGCCGCGTACTGATCCAGTATCCGAAGCGCGCGACGCAGCGTGGCATGATGCAGGCCGATCGCAGCCATTTGCCGCTCAAAATCAACACCGCTGGCGTGATTCCGCCGATCTTTGCGTCGTCGCTGTTGCTTTTGCCAATTACGATAACGCAACTGGGCGGCAATACCGTCGCCGGCGAAAGTGCGATGGGCGATTTTGTCATCACGCTGAACCAATATCTCGCCCACGGGCAACCAGTCTATCTGCTGCTCTATGGCCTTGGTATTATCTTCTTTTGCTTTTTCTACACGGCGGTGGTTTTCAACCCTGAAGAAACATCGGAGAATTTGAAAAAGGCTGGCGGCTTCATTCCGGGTATTCGCCCCGGCAAGAATACCGAGACCTATCTTGATTATGTACTGACGCGGATCACCGTATTAGGCGCGGCCTATCTGACTTTGGTCTGCTTGCTGCCTGATTACGTAATGGGTCAAACCGGCCAACAACAGTTTTTTGCAATCGGCGGCACGAGCCTGCTCATTCTGGTCAACGTTACTATCGATACGATCTCGCAAATTCAGAGCCATTTGCTTGCGCACCAATATGGTGACCTGCTCAAAAAGGCGAAGCTAAAGGGTGGACGCGCCCGCTAACCGGCGCGACATCAGAAACGGGTAGGGGAAAAGCGTTTCATGAATATCATCCTTTTGGGGCCGCCAGGCGCGGGCAAGGGAACGCAGGCCGCTTTCCTTGTTGAAAAATGCGGCATGGTCCAGCTATCGACCGGCGACATTTTGCGCGCGGCTGTGAAGGCCGGGACCGAAGTCGGCAAGATGGCCGACGAAATCATGAAGGCCGGCAAGCTGTTCCCTGACGAATTGATGGCGGAAATTCTCGGCGAGCATATGGACGCCATCGCTACCGAAAAGGGCCTGATTTTCGACGGCTATCCGCGTACCGCACCTCAGGTAGCGCTGCTCGATGGATTGCTGTCATCCCGCAACCGGACTCTCGATCATGTCATCGAATTGGTCGTTGACGAAGATGCGCTGGTCGAACGCATCGTCGGTCGCTACACCTGCGCGAATTGCGGGGAAGGTTATCACGACACCTTCAAGCAGCCCAAAGTTGAATCGACTTGCGACAAATGCGGCTCTCATGAATTCAAACGTCGTCCCGACGACAATGAAGAAACTGTCCGCACGCGTATGGCCGAATATCGGGCCAAAACCGAGCCTATCCTGCCGCTGTACGATGCCCGGGGGCTGGTCAGCCGGGTTGATGGCATGGAAGCCATCGAAGATGTCACCGACGCAATAGAAGCGATAATCGCCTAAGTTCGAAATTCGTCGTTGCCGTTTTTCATGTGACGGGTCTAAACCTGTCCCATGAAAAGATTTGTGCTGTCAGCGGCTGTACTGGCCGTCACTTCATCGCCTGCCAATGCCGAGGTCAAAGCGACCTCCGACAGCGGTTTTAACGTCGTTCATATCGCGTCGGTAGCTGCGACGCCTGACGTCATTTGGAAGCGGCTGATTGCACCGAAGGATTGGTGGAACAAGGCGCATAGCTGGTCCGGGTCGAGTGCGGGTTTTTATATCGACCCACAAGCCAATGGCTGTTTTTGCGAACTGTTTCAGGAAAAGGGCACAGACGGCAAATTGAAAACCGTCGGAAGTGTTGAGCATATGCGCGTAATCTTTGCACAACCCGGTAAGGTATTGCGAATGCAGGGTGCGTTGGGGCCGCTACAGTCCGAGGCGGTGATAGGCACCCTGACCGTCGCGATGGAACCTGCCAAGGACGGCAAGACGACGAAAGTTAGCTTCTCGTACGTTGTTGGCGGCTATATGCGCTACAAAGTGCCCGAGATTGCGCCTGCGGTCGACAAGGTACTGGGCGAGCAGTTCAAGAACATGTTACAGCCATTCACGCCGGCTGCTGGTGAAGAAACGAAGGTCGACGGTTTCTCGCTCGATGTCGAGAAGCTTGAAGACCCCAAGGCCGAGCCAGAAGCGGCAGGGCCGCCCGATCCGGATCCAAAATAGTTGTCGGTGGGGGCGGTAAAAAAGCAGCGAACAAGCAACAAGGTCGAGATTGGCTGGTGCGAAATGGTCGATATCCCGAGCCTTGGCTTGACGGGCGTTCATGCCAAGATGGACACCGGCGCCGCAACTTCCTCAATTCATGCGACACGTGTGAAGCCGGTCGACCGCAACGGAAAAGCGTGTGTGGAATTCTGGTTTCGTCTCAATGCGGGCGAGAAGCCCAAACGCTATGAAGCTCCCGTCATCGACCGCCGCTCTGTGCGTAGTTCAAATGGCGAAGCACAGGAACGCTATGTCATCGCGGCGCAATTTTGCTTTGGTAAGCTCTGCTGGAACGGGCAGCTTACCCTTGCGAACCGGCGGTCGATGGCCTTTCCCTTGCTAATCGGGCGGCGGGCGCTAAGGCGCGGCTTTCTCGTCAATAGCGGGCGGCGCTGGGTCCTCGGGAAACCGGCGAAGTAAGGAACAAAAACACCATGAAAATCGCGATGTTGGCGCGCAACGCCGACCTTTATTCGCACCAGCGTATCGTCGAGGCTGCGAAGGCCCGGGGGCACGAGATAGATGTGCTGAACACATTGCGGGTGACGATGAACATCACGTCGCACCGGCCCGAAGCCTATTATCAAGGCGACAAGCTCGGCAAATATGATGCAGTGATCCCGCGGATCGGGGCATCGGTTACCTTTTATGGGCTGGCGGTATTGCGGCAGTTCGAGATGATGAATGTTTGGCCACTCAACGAAAGCGTTGCCATTGGGCGCTCGCGTGACAAGCTGCGATCTTTGCAGATCTTGGCCAAGAAGGGTTTAGGCTTGCCGGTTACTGCTTTCGCACACGACCCGCGTCAGACAGATGAAGTCATAAAGATGGTAGGCGGCGCGCCTGTCGTCATCAAGCTACTCGAAGGCACTCAAGGCATCGGCGTCGTGCTCGGCGAAACAGAAAAATCGGCACGTTCGGTAATCGAGGCATTTCGTGGGGCGAATGTGAACATATTGGTGCAGGAATTCATCAAGGAAGCTAACGCCACCGACATCCGCTGTTTCGTGATCGGCAACAAGGTTGTCGCCGCAATGCAGCGCAAAGGCGCGGAGGGAGATTTTCGGTCAAACCTGCACCGTGGCGGCTCGGCTGAATCGATTAAGATCACGCCCGAGGAACGATCGACAGCCGTCCGCGCCGCGCGGGCAATGGGCCTGAATGTCGCAGGCGTCGATATGCTCCGATCCAATCACGGCCCGGTTATCATGGAAGTAAACAGCTCGCCCGGCCTCGAAGGAATCGAAAAGGCCAGCGGCAAAGACATTGCGGGCCGGATAATCGAGTTTATCGAAGAGAATGCGGCGATCGGCAAAACCAAGACAAAGGGTAAAGGTTAAAAAAAGGGCGGCTTTCTAGGCCGCCCTTTTCTCTGTTTTACGAACCCGATCAATATTTCGCGGTAATACCCAGGAAATAGTTACGGCCGATTGCTGAAATCGGATAAGCTGCTTCTGCCTTGAACGGACGTTCGTCGGTAAGGTTATTGACACCGCCACGGATAGTGAACTGGTCGTTGAGTTGATAGCTTATGTTGATGTCGTGCGACCAGAAACTTGGGTCGCGGTTAGGCTCGGCAAAACCGCTAGGATCTTCAGCATCTATGCCCTGATAATATTGCTTCGACTGCCAGAAGCTCTCCCACTGGATACGGAAGCCGTCCTTGTCCCAGGCAAGGCCTGTACTGAAGGCAACTTCGGGTGACTGAGCTTCACCGATGAAATTATCTTCTGAGTTGGGATTAGTAACCGACGTAAACGTAAGCCCGCGCAAAGCGTAGGTGCCGCCGATATTGGCCGTAATGTTGCCGGAATCGCTACCGAGCGGAAAACGGTAACGTGCTTGGAAATCAATTCCGCGCGCTTCGAAGCGGGCAAAGTTGATCGGTTCGTTCCGAAAGCTGTTGAAGCCCAAAAACGTCGGACCAGCGGTACGATTTCGGGTGAATAGCCCGCAGAATGGGTTGTTCGGGAAATCAGGCGTATCGTAACAACCCGACGCAATTTCGTCCGACGAGACGTTAGCGATGGCATTGGTAATCTCATATTCCCAATAATCGACGGTTGCAGTGAGCCCTGGCAGGAAGCTCGGCTGGAACACAGCGCCGACGGTCAAGCTTTTGGATTTTTCTTCCTCGAGATTAGGATTGCCGCCGGTACGGCCCGTAATGCGGGCGGTTAGGGGGTCGGTAAAGCCTACCGGAATACCATCCGCACGACAATTTGCCAGGCGCACAGCAGGGTTTGGACCGCGATTGATTTGCGCAGCATCGCACGGATCAATCGGGCGGAAGGTTGCAGGCGTGGTTGGCGAGAATAGATTGGTGATGTTCGGCGCACGAACCGCAGTGGCATAGCTCGCCCTGAAGGTAAGATCCTTCACGGGCCGATAGACACCGTCAATGGCCCAAGTGAAAACGCCACCTACATTATCGAGGGAGTATTTCGAGTATCGTGCCGAACCCTTTACGGTCAAAAGGTCGGCAAAACGTTCGTCGGCCAGCAACGGCAGTTCAAGCTCGCCGAATACTTCTGCAACATCGAAGCTTCCCTGTTCCGGTTGAGTGCCCGATTCAAAGTAAAATCCGGCCTGATCGAACGGATCGACCTCGAAATTGCTCTTCTCTTTCCGATACTCGCCGCCAATCACGATCGCGGGAGCGCCGCCGGGCAGTGTAAAGAAGTTTTCCGTAGTTCCGGTAATGAACGCTTGAGCAACAAATTGCTGCAGAGTCGTTTTGTTCGTCGAAGAAGGATTGACGAAGGCCACCGCCGCAGCGCTTGGGGCTCCGAAGCCGAACAGGTTCAGCGGGCGGCAGCTGCCGTCATTTGTCCGGAAAGTGTCGGGCTCGAAAATACCGTCCCGATCAGGATCGGCATCATAGCCCGGAAATGGAGAGGTTCTAGGAATGTTAGACGCACTGAGTGATGACCGACATACAATGTTGCCCGAAACCGGATCGCGCACGGCATCGACTGCGGCATAGAAACGGTCTTCAAGACGCCGGTTGATCGTCGTGAATCTCTCTTCGGTCCGGCCGTAGTTCAGCGATGCCTCGTAAGACCATGTGCCGCCCAAGTCACCGCCCGCACCGCCAACGATCCGATATGTATCTCGGCGAACGTCGCTTCGATTGGAACCGAAATCCGTGTTGTCCCGGCTCAGGATAATCTGAGATCTTGCCGGGTTATAGCTTGGGCTGGCCAGGATGGCGGCAAGCAGCTCAGCGGGAATAAAAGGGTTATCCAGCCTGATCGGAATTGTGTCGTTGAAACTGTTGACGTTGTTCACGGCCGACGCATTAGTCCGTGAAAACTTGCTTTCGATAAACGGTTTGAACGCAGGGCTGAACTCATAGTTCAGGTTAAGGTTCACGTTGAATTGCTCGACACCCGGAACAATTTCTTCCCGGTCGAGAAATACGGGAATACCATCACCGCCGAAGCTATTGGCAAAGCCCGCAATGAGTCCATCCTTGAAGGGCCGAACGCGACCATTTTCGGTGACGTAGCAGCCAAAACCCGTATTTACGAAGTTATAGGTTTGGTCGCAGTCGTTGACTCCGTTGCGGTCGAAATCAGTGCGGAGGTTATCAGCTTCCAGATCACCATTGGCATCAAAACCGATCAAACCGAGCGCCGATGAAATCGAGAAATTGCGACCTGGAAGGAAGGCGCGAGGTGCGGCATTCTGTGCGCGATCGACGAGCGCCTGAGGCGTAACAGCATAACGTGGTCGGCCGCTCCGCAATATTGTCTGGCCTAGGAACGCACCGGCAGCAACCAGCGCTGGCGTCAGATCGGCTGCCTGGAAACGAAGCGCGGGGTTGGCGTCATCGTCAAGACGTTGTCCGCCGCGCAAATAGTCACGGTCGCCATAAGCAATCGGATTCGATTTGTTATATTGTCCGGCAATGGTGATATTGCCCCTGCCGTCGTCAAAATTCACGCCATATGCGCCTGAGATCGAATAATCTCCCGCGTCACCCCGTTCGCTGATCCCGGCCTGTGCATTGAGCGTCAGGCCCTCATAATCCTTTTTTAGGATATAATTGACCACGCCGGACACGGCATCGGAACCATATACCGAAGATGCGCCGCCCGTGAGCACGTCAACGCGATCTATCAGGACGGTAGGAATGGTGTCTACGTCGACAACGGCAGTACCAGAAGATCCAGCAACGTGGCGGCGACCGTTGACCAGCACGAGCGTGCGGACCGAACCCAGTCCACGCAGATTCAGCGATGTACCGCCAAGCAAGCTGCCGCGGGTGGCAGACAGATCACTGCTTGTGGAACTGAACAGGGCGGGAATATATTGGATGATGTCGCCCGCTGCGGTATTGCCGGACTCGGTCAGCGTGTCTGCGCTAAGCGTTGTCACTGGCGCAGCAGATTCAAGTTCGGGGCGGGCAATACGCGAACCGGTTACGACGATCGCGCTTTCTTCCTCTTCGGCAGCTGCGGGTGCGTCCTGTGCGATCGCGCTTTGCGATGCAAAAATAATGCTGCTAGCCGCAATGCCACATAGCAGGCGCGCAGTTGTCCTGTAACTATTTGTCATAAATTCTCCCTGATTGAGATGGTGGACCTTACGTCCGCTCCCGTTTCCATCATCAGGCTTGTCTGTTTTTCTCGCCCCAAAGGGGCTCATTTATAGGTGGACAATACCCAATGAACGAATTGCTAAGACAAAATGAAATAAGTGCAATATGCTTGCGGCGTTAGGTGTTACAATATTCCCACCTGTTGCTAAAACGCCACGCATTCATCGTAACGGGCCTATTACTTGACAGTAAGCGCGACTCACCGTAAGGCGCGTCCAATTCCGAACATCTGGTACCGCCAGCAGCGCTTTATAGCGTCCGCTGGTTTTGTGCGTTTCGGAATATCATCAGCGTTGAGATAGGGTTCGTCCTTCGGGGCACCTGTGGAGCAGGAGTAAATAAATTGGCACGTATTGCCGGAGTTAACATTCCAACCAACAAGCGCGTGATCATTGCGCTTACCTACATTCACGGTATCGGCCGCACTAAAGCCGTTGAAATCGCGAACAAGCTGGGAATTGATCATAGCCGCCGTGTGCAGGACCTTTCGGATGCCGAAGTGTTGCAAATCCGCGAAACCATCGATTCGGATCATACCGTAGAAGGCGATCTTCGCCGGACAACTTCGATGAACATCAAGCGTCTTATGGACCTCGCCTGCTACCGTGGCCTTCGCCACCGTAAGGGCCTTCCGGTCCGTGGCCAGCGTACGCATACCAATGCGCGCACCCGCAAGGGTAAGTCCAAGGCAATCGCGGGCAAGAAGAAGTAAGGCAGGGCTTACGCCCACTTACTTTTTTTCGCATAATTCGAATAGGATACTCACATTATGGCACGCGAACCACAGCGCATTAAAAAGCGGGAACGCAAGAATATTTCGGCAGGTGTTGCCCATGTCAACGCCAGCTTCAACAACACGATGATCACGATCACCGATGCCCAAGGCAACACGATCAGCTGGTCATCGGCTGGTACAATGGGCTTCAAGGGTAGCCGTAAATCTACCCCTTATGCAGCCCAGGTCGCCGCAGAGGACGCTGGCAAGAAAGCTGCCGATCACGGCGTGCGCACGCTGGAAGTCGAAGTCAAGGGCCCAGGATCGGGCCGCGAGTCGGCACTGCGCGCATTGCAGGCGGTGGGTTTCACCATCACCTCGATCCGTGACGTGACCTCGATTCCGCATAACGGCGTTCGTCCTTCGAAACGCCGCCGCGTTTAAGCATTCGTTTCAGGAGCGGCTGGCCAGTCGTTCCTTCTTTTACCCGCAGACCGGCACGGTGCACCAAATGCCGGTTTAGCAAAACCCAAGGGGAAATCCATGTCCGTCAATATCAAGAACTGGCAGGAACTGAAGAAGCCCAACGCGCTCGAACTCAAGTCGGGCAGCGATGCGAAGCGTAAAGCAACATTTGTTGCCGAGCCGCTTGAGCGCGGTTTTGGTTTGACTCTCGGCAACGCGCTTCGCCGCGTATTGCTGTCGTCGCTGCAAGGCGCAGCGATTACGTCGATCAAGATCGAAAACGTGCTGCACGAATTCTCGTCGCTCGCTGGCGTTCGCGAAGATGTCACCGACATCGTTCTCAACATCAAGCAGGTTGCATTGAAGATGGAAGGCGAAGGCCCGAAGCGTATGCAGCTTTCGGCCACTGGCCCTGCCACCGTAAAGGCTGGCGACATCGCTGTTTCTGGCGACATTGTCGTGATGAACCCGGACCTCGTCATCTGCCATCTGGATGACGGCGCGAGCTTCAACATGGAAATCACCGCCGACAGCGGCAAGGGTTATGTCCCCGCCGTCGCCAACCGTCCGGCCGATGCGCCCATCGGTCTAATTCCGGTCGACTCGCTCTACAGTCCGGTTCGCCAGGTCGCCTACAAGGTCGACAACGCGCGTATCGGTCAGGAACTTGATTACGATAAATTGAGCCTGACGATCGAAACCGACGGCACGGTAACCCCAGAAGACGCCGTGGCATATGCTGCGCGTATCCTTCAGGACCAGTTGCAAGTATTCGTCCACTTCGAAGATTCGATGGCAGCATCCTCGCCGATGATCGGCATGGCGGCGCCTTCGGCATCGTCGGAAGAATCGGATGCGAACCAGCTCAACCGTTATCTTCTCAAGAAGGTCGATGAATTGGAACTGTCGGTCCGCAGCGCAAACTGCTTGAAGAACGACAACATCATCTACATCGGCGACCTCGTGCAAAAGAGCGAAGCCGAAATGCTGCGTACCCCGAACTTCGGCCGCAAGTCCTTGAACGAAATCAAGGAAGTGCTGTCGTCAATGGGTCTGCGCCTCGGCATGGATATCCCCGGCTGGCCGCCGGAAAATATCGAAGAAATGGCGAAGAAGCTTGAACAAGAGCTTTTGGGCTAAAAGCAATCCGGGCCAAAGCGGTGCTTTGGCCCAATAAAAAGGGCAAAGGCTCCCCCTCAAGCGGGCCGGGATCGGGCTACCTCATACGGGCCCCCTACGAACGAAGGAATGAAACATGCGCCATAAAGTTGGCCACCGTAAGCTACAACGCCCCACCGCGCATCGTAATGCAATGCTGCGCAACATGGCGGCTTCGCTCATCAAGCATGAACAGATCAAGACCACCTTGCCGAAGGCCCGCGAACTGCGTCCTTATGTTGAAAAGCTGATTACGCTGGCGAAAAAGGGTGGCCTGTCCAACCGTCGCCTGGCCATGAGCCGTTTGATGGACGATACGCAGCTTGTGAAGTTGTTTGACACGCTGGCCGCGCGCTACGCGGACCGTGACGGTGGTTACACGCGCGTTATCAAGGCCGGTTTCCGCGGGAGCGATGCTGCGCCGATGGGCGTTATCGAACTTGTCGACCGCGATGTCGATGCCAAGGGGCAGGACTCCGGTCCGGTCGATATCGAAGATTTCGACGAAGCCGCGTAATAAAAGTACCGGCAACAGCCACATAATGTTGGCTAAGCAGGCTGGAGGCTCTACGCTTCCGGCCTGTTTTGTTTTTGAGGCTGGGGAATGGTTCGATGCATAAAGGGTTTTTGGTTGGGATTGCGGCTGTGATAATGCTGCCGGGAGCTGCGGTGGCAGATGATGCTGCAACTGCAACTGCAGATGTCGCGGCAGGTCTTGCCTATCCGAAAACCAAGACCGTACCCGTCTTAGACGAACAATTCGGCGTGAAGGTTGCCGACCCCTATCGCTGGCTGGAGGACGATGTCCGGGTCAGTCCGGCGGTCGCCGACTGGGTCAAAGCGCAGAATGCCGTTACCGACCGCTATCTCGACACGCTGCCTGGCAAGGATGTGCTCGCGGCGCGGATGAAGAAGCTTTACGATTACGAACGCTTCGGCCTGCCGGAAAAGGCAGGTGGCACCTATTTCTTCACGAAGAATGACGGCTTGCAAAACCAGTCGGTGCTATATGCGCGCGCCGGTTTCAAGGGCAAGGACCGGATGCTGATCGACCCGAACGCCTGGGCAAAGGACGGCGCGACTGCGCTCGATAGTTGGGTGCCATCGAAGAACGGTAAGCTGCTGGCTTATTCGATTCAGGATGGCGGGTCCGATTGGCGGATCATCCGCGTGCTCGACGTGAAGACTGGCAAGCCACTGGCTGATGAAATCAAATGGGCAAAGTTCACGAATATTTCGTGGGTTGGCAACGAAGGCTTCCTCTATTCGCGCTTTGCCGAGCCGCTGGAAGGGGCGGCGTTCCAACAGCTGAATTACAACCAGACCGTCTATTACCACAAGATCGGCACGCCGCAGAGCGAGGACCAAGTTGTCTATGCAACGCCGGACCGCAAGGAACTCGGCCATTCAGCCGAG
This sequence comes from Sphingomonadales bacterium, assembly GCA_031362665.1. Classification (GTDB taxonomy): domain Bacteria; phylum Pseudomonadota; class Alphaproteobacteria; order Sphingomonadales; family Sphingomonadaceae; genus Sphingorhabdus_B. The sequence goes on along the minus strand of JANLSY010000312.1, from coordinate 10,488 downwards.
GTCACGCATGACGGCAAATGGGTGCTGATTACTTCGTCGGCTGGAACCGACGAGAAATACGAATTGCACATCATGCCGCTCGGCAAAAAGCGCGACTGGAAGGCGCAGACATTGGTCGCCGGACTAGAGCATGAGTGGAACCTGGTCGAAGGCATGGGTAACAGGCTATGGTTTGTCACCAACAAGGGCGCGCCCAAGCTGAAGGTCGTGTCGGTCGATCTGAAGGCCAAAGTTCTAAATCGCATTTCTTGCGAAGATCGGACTAATCCGGACAATGTATGCATGGCCGAAGGCTATAGCTTCACTGACGTCATCCCGGAGCGCGCCGAGACCTTGTCGCGCGCGCAAATTGTCGGTGACCGGCTGGTTTTGTCCTATCTGAAGGACGCAGCGTCGATGGCGGTCATGGCCGACCTTGCGGGCAAGCCGGTGCAACAGATTGCGCTTAACGCCATTGGGACCGCGAGCGGGTTCACCGGCAAACCGGGCGACAGCGAGACTTTCTTCAGCTTTTCGAGTTTCAACCAGCCGGGCGCGGTCTATCGTTTCGACAGCAAAACCGGCAAATCGACCCCGTTTGCGCAGCCGAAACTGAGTTACAACCCTGCCGATTTCGTGATCTCCCAAGTCTTTTATCCGTCGAAAGACGGCACGAAGATCCCGATGTTCATCGTTCACAAAAAGGGCCTAGACCTGTCAAAGGGCGGCGCGCCGACTTTGCTTTATGGCTATGGCGGGTTCAACATTTCATCGACGCCGAATTATTCGCCCACCCGCATGGCATGGATCCAGTCGGGCGGGGTATTTGCAATGGCGAACCTGCGTGGCGGCGGCGAATATGGAAAGCCGTGGCATGACGCCGGACGCCTGCAAAACAAGCAGAATGTGTTCGACGATTTCGCAGCAGCAGGCGAATATCTGATTGCTCAGGGCTATACCTCGAAGGGCAAGCTCGCCATCGAAGGCCGCTCGAACGGCGGTTTGTTGGTCGGTGCCTCACTCAACCAGCGACCCGACCTGTTCGCTGCTGGCCACGCAGCGGTAGGCGTAATGGACATGTTGCGTTTCGACCGCTTCACCGCAGGACGCTACTGGGTGGACGATTATGGCTATCCGTCGAAGGAAGCCGATTTCAAAACGCAGCTTGCTTACTCTCCCTATCACAATATCAAATCGGGAGTGAAATATCCGGCGGTGATCGTCTCCACCGCCGACACAGATGACCGCGTGGTACCGGGGCACAGCTTCAAATACACCGCTGCGTTGCAGGCCGCTGATACCGGCGACAAACCCAAGATTATCCGCATCGAAACCCGCGCCGGACATGGCAGCGGCAAGCCGACCGACAAGATCATCGACGAATATTCGGATATTTATGCGTTTTTGGCGAAGTGGACCGGACTAGAGTTGAAAGCCGAATAACCGTTCATAAAAAATGCCATTTACCTGAACAGATGCTGACAACTCAATTCAGCCTCTGCTCAAATAGAATCGGTTAGAAGCTCCTTATGGCACGAAGAATCATGGTGCCGTGAAGGAGAAAGACAATGAAGTTTCTGACCAAAAGCTTGCTTGGCGCCGGGGCTGCTGCTGCAGCTTTGGTAACTGTGGCCGCGCCCGCACAGGCGCAGCGTTACGAACGATATGATCGCGACCGTGATGGCATCAGTGCTGGCGAAGTGATTGCCGGTGCTGTTGTCCTCGGTGGTCTTGCCGCAATTCTGTCGGCTGGCGACAACGACCGCTATAATGATGGTTACGACCGTCGCGGCTATAATGGCTACAACTATTACAACCGTAATGGCGGCAGCCGCGCGGCGATCAACCGATGCGTGAACCAGGTAGAAAACTGGGCAAGCCGCTACAGTCGCGCCGACGTGACGCAAATCCGGGATATTGAACGAACGCGTTATGGCTATCGCGTTAAGGGCAACCTAGTGGTGCAGGACGGCTGGCGCGGACGCGGTAACGATCGCTACGATGATCGCTATGATCGCGGCGACCGTTATGACCGGGGTGACCGGGGTGACCGTTATGGCTATGGCAATCAGGGCTACAACCGCGGTTACGACCGTGGTCGCTTCACCTGCTATGTCGAGGGCGGCCGGGTTGTCGATATCGATTATAGCGGCCTCGACCAGTGGCGCTAAACAATCGCGAATAGATTAAAGGGTTCAGCCTGGCGACAGGCTGGACTTTTTATGTATGTGGATATGGGGGCAATTGCTCCGCAACAGGAGGCAAACATGGGGACTTTCGGCAAATTCACGCTGGCAATTGGCACAGCGGCTGTGCTCGCCACATCGGTTACGCCGGCAATGGCGGCTGTGTCGCTCGACCGTGGCAAACCGGTCTTGAAGGCTTCGGGCGAATATGACGGTTGGAGACGCGGCCGCTACCGTCACCGCGATCGCGTCGACGGCGGGGATATTCTTGCTGGCATCGCCATTTTGGCTGGCATCGCAATTGTGGCCGATGCCGCGAGCAAGGGCAACGATCGGTCACGCAATACGGATCGCTACCCGACCGAACACTACCCCGAAAGCGAACCCAGCAACGCGCGCGAGTCCACTCGCGGCAACGACGTTGGCAGCGCTGTCGAGGCTTGTTCTTCCGCTGCGACACGCAATGGCGGGCAAGTCGATGAAATCCGTGTCGTCACGCGCGATGGCGAAGGCTGGCGGGTCGAAGGCGACCTGTCGGGCGGCGAGGATGAGAGCTTCACCTGCGGCGCGACCAATGGTGAAGTCGATTTCGTCCAATATGGCGACCGCGATATCTGAGTTAGGCTTGGGCCGCTTTCCGGGCGGCCCATTCGTCCTTGCTCTGGCCCCATGCGTGGACTGGGATATGCTCGAACGGGTCGGGCAAGCGCGTCGGGCCTTGGTCGTATGAGCCTAGCCGCTCGGCAAGTGCTATCGAAGCGGTGTTCGCGGGATCGATGGTATGAATGACCTTGTCCCAGCCGAGTATATCGAATCCATAATCGATGCTGGCGACTGCGGCTTCATAGGCATAGCCTTGGCCGGCATATTCGCGCGCGACGCCCCAGCCAATCTCGGTGCCGGGCCAGCCTTCGGGCATCCATGGGCCGGTCCGACCGATCCATTGCCCGCTATCGCGTAAAATCATCGAGAACATCGCATAGCCGCGAACTTGCCATGCGCCGACCATAGTGCACAATGTCCGCCAAGCTGCGCCGCGCCCTTGGACGCCGCCCAGATGCTGCATGGTTTCGGGATCTGCGCAAAATGCCGCCCATCCGTCGAAATCTTCAGCCGAAGGCGGACGCAGGACCAGTCTTTCGGTCATCAGAAAAGGTCCGCTGCTCATACCATGCCTCCGGGTAATAAGTGCGGTTTATGCAGCGCGGCCATAACGTGCACAAGAAAAAGCGGCACCGCCATTTCTGGCGATGCCGCGACTTCATGAACCGGGCAAAGGGGGGGGAGGGGGAATCCCGGTTCAATCTCTCAATATGTTACCTGCAACGACGACGACCCTTGTCGATCTCGCGGCCGAGCAATGCGCCGCCCGCTGCACCGATTATCGTGCCGGTTGCCCGGTCGCCGCGAGTGTCAACTGCACGGCCCGCCAGCGCCCCAACGGCTCCGCCAACAATCAAACCGGTCGTACCGTTTTTCCGGCGGCAATAAGTGCGACCATCTTTACCGCGCCATTCGCGATATTGACGGTTGCGGTTCTGATACGAAACATCTTCCTTGTAACCGACCGATGCAGTCGGAGCGGAAAACTGGTCAGCGGCTACGACAGCCGCAGCTGGCAGTAACAATGTCGATGCGGCCAAAGCCATAATTGTTTTCTTCACGGGATTTTCTCCTTCTTTGAACCATTCTCGACCATGATAACCAGTTAACTGCGTTTAGGTTTCATGGTCGTGCGAATTAGCGGCAGCGATAGTTGCTGCGGTCGATTTCGCGTCCAAGCAATGCACCGCCAGCCGCGCCAAGGATTGCACCTAGCGTCTTGTCGCCTCTGCCCGCAATTTCGTTTCCGGCAAGGCCGCCCACGGCAGCGCCGATAATCAGGCCAGTCGTGCCATTGTCGCGTTTGCAATAATAACGGCCATCGTCTCCGCGCCATACGCGCGTGTCCGACCGGATATACTGGGCATCACGATAGCCACGATCATAATCGCGATGCTTGTTTTTCTTGTGGCCCCACGCCTTGGCATGGGCAGGCGGGTCAGCGAACACGGCAGAGGTCGGTAAAGCCATCGCTGTTGCCGCCAATGCCAGAATCGATTTTTTCATTTCTCGTCTCCTTTTCTAATGAAGGACAATGCGCTTTGCTGCTGTCGGCCTGAACCTTTGTTGCACATGTCGTTCAGGAACGGACGAAACGTTCCGTTCAGGCGATGAACCGCGTTCGAGTGTAGTTTGTCGAAATCGGCAAAGCTGCATCTTGCCAGCCAGCGCAAAAGCCCTCACATAGCCTGAATGGCTAATATCATCGCATTCCTCCTCGGACTTATCGCCCTTATCCTCGCTATCCCGGCATTCATTCCGCTGCTCGGTTGGCTCAACTGGATTATTCTTGTGATTGCAGGCGCTGGAATTGCCTTTGGCGCGGCCTCCTCCAAGAATTCGGGCCGCAATTTCTGTATCGTGGTGGCAGTCATTTGCGCTATCCGGCTTTGGCTGGGCGGCGGATTGATCTGAGCGGACCCCAAACTCCGGAAGATAAAACCCCGACCATCGACCGCACCGGTTTTCTGGCGGCGGTCGGGGCGTATACCGCGTGGGGTTTCATGCCGGTATTTTTCAAGCAGATGGCAGCGGTTCCGGCGCTGGAGATTATCGCCCACAGAATCATTTGGGCAGTACCGCTGCTGATCGTCATCATGGCGGTGCGGCGGCAATTGCGCGAATATGTGGGCGTGCTCGCGAGTTGGGCGTTGCTGCGCTGGATGCTGGCAAGCGGCGCGTTGATTTCAATCAACTGGCTTGTCTATGTCTGGGCAGTCAATAATGGGCATATATTGGCGGCCAGTTTCGGCTATTATTTGAACCCACTGCTTAATATTCTCGCAGGAACAATTTTCCTAGGCGAGCGGCTGAGCGGCACACAAAAAATGGCGGTGGCCGTTGCCGCAGCCGGCGTCGCGGTCATGGGTGCGAGCGGCGCGTTGGACACATTGTGGATCGGCCTGAGCTTGGCGACAAGTTTCTGTGCTTATGGGCTGGTGCGCAAGATGGCACCTGTTGGTGCTGTGCCGGGGCTTGCAATCGAGACGACGCTGCTATTGCCCGTGGCGATGGCTGCCGCGTTCTGGTTTGCGTGGAATGGGCCACATCCTGGCTGGGGAAGCGACGCGCGCACCACATGGCTGCTAGTTGCTGGTGGGGCAATAACCGCGATACCCTTACTGCTGTTTGCAACCGCGGCACGGCGGATGAGTTACAGCGCGCTCGGCTTCATCCAGTATCTGGCACCAACGCTGCAGTTCCTGTGCGGTGTGCTGCTCTACGGCGAGGCACTCTCGACCGCACGACTGGTCAGCTTCGGTCTGATCTGGTTGGCGCTGGGGATTTTTAGCTGGGAAGCAGTGCGGCGGATGCGCACGGCCTAGCCGATAAATTTCCAGCCCATTTCCTCCCCTGCATGGAACGGAACGATAGGCGTACCATTTGCATCGACCGTTTGGGGCACAACCAAGCTGCGGCGTTCGAGTGTTACCTTGCCTTCGTTCAATGACAGACCATAAAATCGCGGGCCGTTTTCGGACGCAAAAGCTTCGAACCGATCGAGCACCCCCTCTTCATCGAAAACGGTGACGTAGCTTTCGAGCGCAAATGGCGCGTTGAAAATGCCCGCACAACCGCACGCATTTTCCTTTGCCGATTTGGCGTGCGGCGCACTGTCGGTGCCGAGAAAATATTTTGGGCTGCCCGATATGGCGGCCTTGCGCAGCGCCAGCCGGTGTTTCTCGCGCTTGGCGACGGGCAGGCAGTAAGCGTGGGGCCGAATGCCGCCTTGGAACATGGCATTGCGGTTTATGTGAAGATGCTGCGGCGTAATGGTCGCGGCCACGTTCGGGCCACTGGCATCGACGAAGGCGGCGGCATCGGCGGTGGTTATGTGTTCGAACACGATTTTGAGTTCGGGCAGATCGCGGACAAGGCCGGACAACGTACGTTCGATAAACACGGCCTCCCGGTCGAAAATATCGACATCATGGTCCGTAACTTCGCCGTGAATGAGCAGCGGCATGCCAATAGTTGCCATGCGTTCGAGCGCTGGCATGATGCTGCTGATGTCGGTCACGCCGTGCGCGCTGCCAGTGGTGGCATGTGCCGGATAGAGTTTAGCGGCGGTGAACACGCCTTGCTCGAAGCCGCGCGCTAGTTCTTCGCCCTGGGTGGCATCGGTCATATAGGCGGTCATCAGCGGGGTGAAGTCGATGCCCGTTGGCACTGCCGTCAGTATGCGGTCGCGATAGTCTGCCGCGGCCTCGACGCTCGTCACCGGCGGCGACAGGTTGGGCATCACAATCGCTCGCGCAAACTGTCTCGCGGTAAAGGGTACGACCCCGCGCATGACATCCCCATCGCGGAAATGCAGGTGCCAATCGTCGGGGCGGCGGATCGTCAGTGTATCAGTCATGGGCTTCCCTTTAGGCGAAGCGAACCCTATCTGTCACCTATGCCAGAGCCCCGATTGTTCGACCGCGCCGTTATCCGCCTTTCGCCAACTGAACCGGGTGAGGACGTGCGTGGTTTTTTACAAGGATTGGTGACGCAGGATACAGCAGCGGAGTTGCCGCTTTGGGCCGGCTTGCTCAGCCCGCAGGGGAAGGCGCTTTTCGATTTCATCATGTGGGCCGATGGATTGGACGTGCTAATTGATTGTGAGGGACGCCAAGCAGAGGCGTTGGCGCGACGGCTTTCAATGTATCGGTTGCGCCGCAAGATCGAGGTGGTGATAGAAGCAGATACGGGCGTGTTTTGGTCGAAAGAAGGTACCGAAGATCCCCGCCATCCGGCGCTCGGCAAACGCTGGATAGCTAACGTTTCAGCCGATGACCAAGATGTCACCGACGCGTTTCGACTGCACCGCCTGTCGCTGGGTATAGCCGAAGGCGTAGCCGAGCTTGGCAGCGACCAGACGCTCTGGCTCGAGGCAAATGCCATCGAACTGAACGGGGTGTCTTTTTCCAAGGGGTGCTATGTCGGCCAGGAAAACACTGCGAGAATGAACTGGCGGCAGAAGGTCAACCGGCGGCTTGTGGTGGTGCCGCTTAATCAGGCCGACGAGAAACGTCAGCGCGTCGCTTATCCCGAACTCGACCTCTCAGTTGAACTGCGCCGCGTCGAGGATATGGCAGGGTTGGCATTGCCGGAGTGGCAGCGCGCCGCTATCAACTGACCGTAATGGTACCCGTCATGCCGAACCCGGCATGCAGGAAGTGCCCGCATTTGACCTTGTACGTTCCGGCCTTGGGGATAAGCGTGACGTCGGCGCTTTCGCCAGCGCTCAAGTCGATCCGGCCCTTTTTGCCGAGCTTCGCCCGTGTCCCGGTGTCCATCGTTGCCGCCTTGAAAAATTGTGGCGCGGTGAAATCATGCCCGCCCGAACCCTTGTTCTCGAAATGCAACGTCACAGGCTGCCCCGCCTTTAGCGTAATGGTGGAGGGCGTGAAACTGAAATTGGCGAGCGTGATATCGAACCGTTTGGCTGTCTGCGCTGATGCTGGGGCCACTACCATCAAGGCGGCGACCGTTAAACCGGACAATATTCTCATAAATCTCTCCATCGCCCCGCACGCTGTATAGCATAATGAGGGCGACGCTGTCCTCTTAATCCAGTAGTTCCAGTTTGACCTTCGCAGTGCCGCTACGATGCATCCCTATCTCTTTCGCTGCCGCATAGGATATGTCGATAATCCGTCCCTTGCCCCACGGCCCGCGATCATTAACGCGCACGATGACTTCTTTGCCGTTCGCCAAGTTGGTGACTGCGATCCGGCTGCCAAAGGATAATGTACGATGCGCGGCGGTCATCGCGCCAGGGTCGAAGCGTTCCCCGCTTGCGGTTCGCCTGCCGGCAAATTCGGAACTGTAATAGCTCGCCATGCCATCACCGATGTGGCTTCGGCTGTCGCCGGCTTGTGCGAGAACGGGTACCGCAAGCAGCACCAAAATCGACAAACGACTCATCGTGGACATGGACCCCTCCATGTCGACGACATTGCGGCCGTAGACTTCATGCCGCAATATGATTGGCGACATACCGATTTGCTTGCGCGTCAGGTTGAGGCGTTAAACATCCAGATTAGCCACATTCAGCGCATTTTCGACGATGAAATCGCGCCGGGGCTCGACCACTTCGCCCATCAGTTTGGTGAAGATATCATCGGCCAGATCGGCCTGTTCGATCTCCACACGCAGCAATGAACGGTGGTTGGGGTCCAATGTGGTTTCCCACAATTGCTCGGCGTTCATTTCACCAAGGCCTTTGTAACGCGAGATTGCCAGACCCTTGCGGCCAGCGGCGAGGATAGCGTCGAGCAGTTCGGATGGCCGCGTGATTGCGCCCTTGTTGCCTATCCCTGTCGTGGCGACCGGGCGTTTGGCCTGGTCGCCAACTGTTTCGGTTTCTTCTGCGTCGACTTCAGCTTCGATTTCAGGCTCAGCGACCGCCGCCGTCGATTTCACCAACCGGGCAGGCGTCTCGTAACTTGCGCTTTCTTCGCTCGCTAGCTTATGCAACTTGCGTGCCTCCGCCGACATCAGGAAGGCGGCTTCGATGATGTGGTGGTCGGTGACGCCGCGCCACAGCCGTTCGAAATGATATCCGCCATCTTCGGCGACTCGGCCCGTCCATTTGCCCTCGACATCCTGCGCACCCATCCATCCGGCGGCCTTGGCGACGGCAGAATTGCGGTCTTTAGCATCGGGATCGAGCGCGCCGGTCAGCGCCATTGCCTCGACAATCGTTGGATCATAACGGCGTGGGACGAACGCCATCAGGCTGCGCATGCGGCGGGCATGTTCGACGAGGCTGCTAAGGTCGGCACCGGCGCGCTGTGCGCCGTCGCCCTCGAGCACAATCCCGTTTAGTCCGACCTCGACCAAATGGTCATCGAGCGCCTTGTCGTCCTTCACATAAATTTCGCTTCGGCCTTTGGCGACTTTGTATAGCGGTGGTTGCGCGATGAACAGGTGGCCGTTTTCGATAATCTCGGGCATTTGTCGATAGAAGAAGGTGAGCAATAGCGTTCGGATGTGCGACCCGTCGACGTCAGCGTCGGTCATGATCACAATCTTGTGATAGCGCAGTTTCTCGATGTTGAAATCTTCGCGACCGATGCCGGTGCCCATCGCCTGGATGAGCGTGCCGACTTCCTTCGAAGACAGCATCCGATCGAACCGTGCACGCTCGACGTTGAGAATTTTACCCTTGAGCGGCAAAATCGCCTGATAATGCCGGTCGCGTCCCTGCTTGGCCGAACCGCCTGCAGAGTCGCCTTCGACTAAAAACAGCTCGGATTTCGCGGGGTCTTTTTCCTGACAATCGGCAAGCTTGCCGGGAAGCGAGGCGACGCTCATCACGCTCTTGCGCGATGCTTCCCGTGCCTTGCGCGCTGCTTCACGCGCTGCGGCAGCGTCGATCACCTTCTGTATAACCGTTCGGGCATGGCCGGGATTTTCTTCGAGCCATTCGCTCATTCGGTCGGCCATCAGGCTTTCCAACGGCTGACGCACTTCCGACGATACGAGTTTGTCCTTGGTCTGTGAAGAGAATTTGGGATCGGGCAACTTGACCGAGACAATGGCGGTCAGCCCTTCACGCATGTCATCTCCGGTCAGCGTGACTTTCTCTTTCTTCAGAACGCCCGATTTCTCGGCATAGTTATTCAGCGTGCGGGTCAGCGCTGAACGGAATGCTGCCAAATGCGTGCCGCCATCGCGCTGCGGAATATTGTTGGTGAAGCACAGGACGTTTTCGTAATAACTGTCATTCCACTCAAGCGCGACATCGATTCCGATGCCGTCACGTTGCGATGAAATCGCAACGGGCTCGGCCAGCAATGGCGTCTTGTTGCGGTCAAGATATTGAACGAACGCGCCGATGCCGCCCTCATAGAACAGGTCATGCTCTTTGACCTCCGAATGCCGCTTGTCACGCAACAATATGCGCACGCCCGAGTTCAGGAACGCGAGTTCGCGATAGCGATGCTCGAGCTTGTCGAAATCGAATTCGAGGACATTCTTGAAGGTCTCGGTCGAGGCCATGAAGGTCACGCGCGTGCCCTTTTTGACTCCTCCGGAATCACTGGGGGGCGCATCACCGACGACCTTTAGCGGTCCGACAGCATCACCATGCTCGAAACGCATCCAATGCTCTTTGCCCTCACGCCAGATAGTGAGTTCGAGGAACTCCGACAGCGCATTGACCACCGACACGCCGACGCCGTGCAAGCCGCCGGAAACCTTATACGCGTTATCGTCGCTGGTGTTCTCA
>JANLSY010000222.1:0-4103 GCA_031362665.1 Sphingomonadales bacterium | reverse complement strand
TCCATACCGACAATCTCGGAAAGGCTAAGCAAGCGGCGGCGGCCGTCTGACAGGCGCCCGATCTGGACGACGACATGCAGTGCTGATGCGATTTGCGCGCGCGCAGACCGTGGCGAAATCTCTATGCCGCTCATGCCGATCATCTGTTCCAGACGCGACAAGGCGTCGCGCGCGGTGTTGGCGTGGACCGTTGTCATCGAACCATCATGACCGGTGTTCATTGCCTGCAGCATGTCGAAGGCCTCACCGGCGCGGACTTCGCCGACGATGATGCGGTCGGGACGCATACGCAGCGCATTCTTGACGAGGTCGCGCTGGCCGATTTCCCCCTTGCCCTCGATATTCGGAGGCCGCGTTTCGAGGCGGGCAACGTGGATTTGCTGTAGCTGAAGTTCTGCTGAGTCTTCGATCGTCACGATGCGTTCGCGCTCATCAATGAACGAAGACATCGCGTTAAGCAGCGTCGTTTTACCCGAGCCGGTGCCGCCTGAAATCAGCACGTTACGGCGTGCCTGGACGATCCCTTTTAGAACTTCGGCTATGGCTGGCGGGACGCTGCCATATTCGGCGAGCTTCGCCATGCTGATAGGAATCTTGGCAAATTTACGAATGGACAGCAGCGAGCCGTCGACCGCGAGAGGCGGCACAATCGCATTGACGCGCGAACCATCGGGAAGGCGGGCATCGACAAATGGAGAAGATTCATCGACGCGGCGACCCACCGCGCTGACGATTTTCTGGATGATACGCAACAAATGCCTTTCGTCCTTGAACCGTGTATCGACGCGCTCCAGAACGCCGCTCCGTTCGACAAACACCACATCATGGCCATTGACCAATATGTCGGTTATCGAGTGGTCCTGAAGCAATGGTTCCAACGGTCCAAGGCCGAGCAGCTCGTCCAAAATGTCGGCAACAAGGCGCTTGCGCTCTTCCTGGTTGAGCGCATGTTTTTGCAGCGCCAATTGTTCGTGAACCAGCTCGCCAATTTCGGTCTCAATCTGCGGTCGCGTCATTTTCTCGAGCGCCGAAAGGTTGATGAGATCGAGCAATCTCCGGTGCAGCTCAACCTTCAGATTGATGTAGTCCAGCGTATCAGCACGCAGATCATTGGCGGCTTCGGAACTCGAAGGCACTTGTTTGGCCGTTTCATCGCCTTTTCTGATCTGCCACATGGTTTAGGCCTCCACGCCAAGTCGCGGCAGGAAATTGGCGATGTCACCGACAATCTTGCTCTTCGCGCGGATTTGCTGGATCAGCACGCCTTGGTCGTGCGCCGCGCGCACCAATGGGTAATCGTTGTGAATGCTGAGCTCCACCGGATGGCCGAGCGCCTGCGCGGCGGATTCAAGATCAATCGTGCGGAACAACCGCTTTTCGACGCGATTGGCGACGATGTTGATATGGTCACCCCTGATGCCCTGATTATCGAGTAGCTGAAGCTGCCGCTTCGCCTGTCGCAGGCTCGCCACCGACAATTCGACGATCAGGAAAATCGCCGTCGACCGTGCGACCAGCGACAAGGCCCAATTGGTCCAGTTCGTCGGCAGGTCGATGACGACAAAATCATATTCCTGTCGCGCCAGATCGATAATCCGCAATATCTGGTCGGCATTCACCGCCTCAATCGGCATCATATCGGCAGGTGCGGCAATGACGTTCAGGCCTTGTGGCGTCGTTGTTACCACCGAGCGTAGCAACTCTCCGTCGATGCGCGATCCGGCTTCGAGCAGGTCGGCAATCGACAGCTGGTTCGACAGGCCGAGATAGGATGCGGCATCGCCGAATTGCAGGTCGAGGTCGAGCACACACACACCGCGGCCGGTGTTGCGCGCGGCAAGTTCATTGGCCAAATGCGTCGCGACTGTGGTCGCGCCGACACCGCCGATGCTTTTCATGATCGTGACGAGCTGGCCTTGGGCAACTTCGGATGTCAAATCAGCCTGCAACTCCGCCGAAATCTCCTTGAGCATTTCGACCAACTCGGCATGTTGCAGCGGCAGGCCGACGACATCGCGGACGCCCTGTTTGAGCAATGTACGTACAAGCGGCAAATTGGCATCGCGCACAGCGGCAATCACCGGCAGCTTCGGATAAAGGTCGTGCACCGCAGAAAGGCGTTCGAGCGAAGCAGGGTGGCCGGGCGAAACCTCAAGTACCAGGATGCTCGCACTGGCGAGCGCCGCGGCGGGAATTTCCGCATCGACGGGTAATGTATTGAGCAGGATAGGCATAGAGCCCGCATCGACAGCATCCAGCTGCGCCACAATCATCTCGGCCTCTGACAAAACAAGGAGCACAGAGTGCCGATCGAGATCCAAAACCCAGTCCTCCGGTAAAGCGTGTAGTTGTTCGGAAAAGCCCATGTTCATGTCTGCCTAATTTGAAACCGCGCCAACGCCATCTTCCATGGTGAGGGATGCGCGGAAATCTGGAAGGGTAATTGTACCGCCAAACAGCTGCAGCAGAATCGGTGTAAAAGTCATGTTGCGAATGCTGACGGTTATAAGCGGTGCGACGTCAGGTCCAAAAGGATCACCCGCGTAGCCTAATCCCGAATACCCGTAATCGACAACGACGCGATTGTCGTTCAATTCCGGGAGGAATAAGTCCATCCGATTAACAATATTTTGGAAAGCAGTCACATTCGCTGTTCCCAATGGCGGACAGGTTGCCCCCGTTTTGCAAGTGCAAGTCACCACTCCAGCGGATGCTGAAGAGCAAGTCGCGCCGCCAAAGCTGGTCTCCGGAATTATCGCTCCTTGAACCAAGCCGCCATCGGCGGAAAAGCTGTAATTGGCCAAACCAGTTGGCACGATATCAGCAACAGCGGCGTAACGGACGCCCATTTGAGTTGCTTTTTCGGCACGGTTCCAAGTCCACATCAACCTGCCGACGTCAATGATGCCAAACATAAATATCAAAAGTAGCGGAAGCACCAATGCAAATTCTGCTGCCGGGCCGCCATCGTCCGCTTGCGCGAATTTTTTGAGTGCATGTTTCATACGCCCATCACCGCAGCTTGGGATTGCGCGGTAAGCGTCAACGTTCCGCCGCCAAGACCTAACGTTCCAAAAAGTGTGTTATATGTGACAGTCGCACTCACAGTTACAATCGGGGCACCAATTGCCACGTCGGAATATATTCCCGTGTAAGTACCGCTGGTGTCGCAGGTTGTAGTCACTATTACCGAGGACGGGCTTGTCCAGTTGGCAATACGCGGTGTACCGCCATCCGCGACAGTTCCCGTTCTAGTTACGTTACGAGTTTCACGTTCGACCGTCGCTGACGGCGCGCATGCCGGGAACTCAGCAAATGACCGGCGGGCTGCATAACGCGCTCCATCCCGTACGGCCTTTGTGACCACATGCTCTTGGAGAAAATAATTGCCCAGCTCGAATGAACCAAACATGATGATCATCACCAACGGCGTGACAAGTGCCATTTCGACCGCTGCTGCGCCTCGGCTACAGAAAAACAAATTATTGAGCAGGTTGCGTTTCATCGTCTATTCGATCAAGTAAGGAGCATCGCGGCGAAGTGCACCCCCACCGGTATTTCCGCCAGTTAGATCTGTCTCGCCGATGACCTCAACGTAAATGTCCTTCTTCGACGTAACGCCTGACCTGTCATAGGACGGTTCCAGTAGAAAGAAATCCATCCAACCAGCAACAGGTACGGTCTTACGACCCTTTAAGTTGGTGGCAGTACAATTAATAATTGCAGCACTCATCCGCCGTCGGTCGACAGTTGTTGCACTAGGAACGATACCGCCTGTTGGTGACCCCGTCCAACAAATAGGCCTTGAATGGGCGACGCCCCCGGACACCGTTTTCGGCGCGAGATATTCGGGGTTTGGACCGGCTGCCTTCTCCGCTTCCCATTTGTAGATTTGGTAACGAGTTGCTGTGTCGGGATTAATGCCATCAGCCTGCATCGCCGCTTTCACAGTTGCGGTATTTGATGGGTAGGTCGAACGGAAATATGCTGCACGATCCCACACGCCGTTCCCGAAGCGACCAAGGCTGTTGCACCCGGTAAATGTGTCCCGTGCATGGCAGATATCACGTGGATATCCCATTGCTTCTGGCGTTACAGCTGCG
>JANLSY010000169.1:0-3305 GCA_031362665.1 Sphingomonadales bacterium | reverse complement strand
ATCAAATCGGCTTCGGCCGACCCCACTGGGAATCGTTTTTTGATTAAAACATCCGAATTCTCATCGTTCCAACTAATGTCATCCATAAAGTCGGGACGAGATTGGTTCTGTGTCATGGCTGAAGCTATGAGCAATCCGTGGCGATAGACATAGATATAGGATGCAAGGACGGCCAGTAACAGAATACCGGCTATCGCGAAAAACCGCTTCTTCTTCATTTATCTTCGGTCATAATTTTAACGAACTGCTCGACGGCCGCGCCCGGACCTTTGGGATGGTTCCAAACAGCACTGCTGACCGCGAGGAAATCCGCACCTGCGTCGATGAGAGGCTGGGCGTTGTCCGGCGTGATTCCACCAATAGCGACGCATGGAATTTCGGTCACCCGCGACCATTTTTGAAGCGTGTCTAACTCAGCCACATGCTCGACTTGCTTGGTGGCAGTCGGATAGAAAGCTCCAAACGCCACATAATCGGCCCCTGCCTCGGCCGCCTCCATCGCGAGGTGGCGGCTGTTGTGACAGGTTACCCCAATCTGTGCATCGCTTCCCAAACTCTCGCGCGCCTCACGCACGTCGCCGTCGCCTTGCCCCAGATGCACGCCATCAGCCTTTATCCTTTTGGCTAATGCAACGCTATCGTTGACGATGAACGCCACGTCATGGGCGGCGCATATAGCCTGCAACGGCTCGGCTAAAGCAGCGGCCTCATGCTGATCGATATCCTTCACTCGAAACTGGAACGCGGCGACTGGGCCGGCGGATAACGCAGCTTCCAGTTGTGCAGGAAAATCGCCGCCGACATCAAGCGGCGAAATCACGTAAAGTTGGCAATTCTGGTCGGTCATTGGGGGTTCATAGCCGCAGCGTTAAGCCGCTGCAAATGAACTGGAACAAATTTCTCGCGGCCACCGTTTTGCTGCTAAGCGCATGTGCCACGACATCGATGCCACGGACCGATGGCAGCGATGTAGCACTGGGACAGGAAGCAATGGTCGATGGGCCAGTGGTAAAGCCAATTGCCGTTCTGGAAGACAGCCGCTGCCCGATAAACGCGCGCTGTGTGTGGGCAGGACAGGTGCGGCTTAAAATGCTCTGGATAAGCAGTCACGGTGATCAACAGTTCGAACTTACGCTGGGCGAACCAAAACCGCTTGCCGATGGCAGTATGACATTGACATCGGTCCGCCCCGATATGCGAACCGATGTTGCGCTCAAACCAACAGACTATCGGTTTTCGTTCAGCTTCGCTGGCGGACTTTAATTAGGTCGCTGACGCCGCAGCAATTTCATCGATTGCTTGTCCCAGTGAGCGGTCGAATTCTTCGTCGCTCATCTGGTGGCGCAGGTCTTCAAGCAAAGCGCGGGAAAAGCTGGCGATCATGCCGTTGTTCTTGGCAAGCTCGGCGCACGCTTCGGGGCGGGCGTAACCGCCAGATAGCGCCACGACGCGCAACACGCGCGGGTGGCTAACGAGCGCGTCGAAAGTTCCGGCCTCGACGGGAATTGACAGTTTCAACATGACCTTGTTGTCGCCCGAAAGCGCGTCGAGCGATTTCAAAATCTCGTTCCGTAATATGGCATCGCTCTGCGCGCGATCCGGGCTCTTGATGTTAACTTCAGGTTCGATGATCGGCATCAACCCGCTGCTCAGGATCTGCTCGGCGACTTCGAACTGTTGCTTTACGATTGCCGCAATACCGGTCGGCGACGCGCGATTAATGACCGAGCGCTTCTTTGTGCCAAAAACGCCTTTTGCCTTTGCGCGCTGGAGCAGATCATCCAGCCCGGGAATCGGCTTCATCATCTGGACGCCGTCGACCTCGTCCTCGAGTCCCTTGTCGACTTTCAGGAATGGGACAACGCCTCGTTCCCAAAGTGCTTGCGGGACAGGCTTGCCGCCTGCTTCACCTTCCATTGTCCGTTCGAACAGGATCGCACCAAGAACTTTGTCTCCCGAAAAGCTGGGTGCGGTAATGATCCGCGACCGCATGTCGTGGATCAGACCGAACATCTCATCCTCGGTCGAGTATGCGTCTTCTGCAATGCCATAGCCCTTGAGCGCCTTGGGCGTCGAGCCACCGCTCTGGTCAAGCGCCGCAATAAAGCCGGGCGCGGTTGCTACTTTTTCGAGCATCGTCGGATCTTGCATCTTTACTTCCCTGTCCTTCGGTGGTGCATACGTATGCACTCTATTTTCAAAAAAACGAGGCCAAACGCCCCGTCCGGTTTAATTGATTTGGAGCGCGTCCACTCCGGGCAGCGGCTTGCCCTCCATCCATTCGAGGAACGCACCGCCAGCAGTTGATATAAAAGTGAAATCGTCGGTCACACCGGCATGCGCGAGCGCGGCAACGGTATCTCCACCGCCCGCTACCGAGACCAGTGATCCTTCCTTGGTCAACGCGGCAGCCGTCCGTGCCAAAGCCACTGTAGCAGCATCAAACGGCTCCATCTCGAACGCACCAAGCGGGCCGTTCCAAACCAATGTGCGGCAGGTCTTCAGCACATCCGCCAACGCTTCAACCGCAGCAGGGCCGACATCGAGGATCATTTCATCCGCAGCAACTTCATGCACATTGACAGTACGAACCGGCGGATTTGCGCGGAACTCGACTGACGTCACGACGTCATAGGGCAGATGGACCGTGCAGCCGGCTTTGTCCGCCGCATCCAATATGCTGTTAGCCGTGTCGGCAAGCTCGTGTTCGCACAAAGACTTGCCAACATTGATACCTCGCGCCGCTAGAAAGGTGTTGGCCATGCCGCCGCCGATAATAAGATGATCGACTTTGGTCACCAGATTGGTGAGCACGTCGAGCTTGGAAGATACCTTTGCACCGCCGACCACCGCTGCAACCGGATGTTCCGGATTGCCGAGCGCCGCTTCCAGCGCCTTTAGTTCGGCTTCCATCGACCGTCCGGCATAAGCTGGCAGCACATGCGCCAAACCTTCGGTCGACATATGCGCACGATGCGCAGCGGAGAAGGCGTCATTGACGTAGAAGTCGCCATTTGCGGCGACTGCCTTCGCAAGTTCGGGGTCGTTTGCCTCTTCACCGGGCCAAAAGCGCGTATTTTCGAGAAGTGCGATATCGCCATCGGCCAATATACCAACTGATTGCGTCACGACGTCACCGGCAATTTCCGGCACGAACATGATTTCGCGACCCAGAACCTCTTGCAACGAATCCAGCACCATCGAAACCGACATTTCGCTATGCTTGGCACCTTTCGGGCGTCCGAAATGCGCAAGCAAAAGCACTTTCGCACCTTTGTCCGCCAATTCGGTCACCGTCGGCAACA
>JANLSY010000155.1:0-2228 GCA_031362665.1 Sphingomonadales bacterium | reverse complement strand
GCAATACAAAGGTTACAGT
This sequence comes from Sphingomonadales bacterium, assembly GCA_031362665.1. Taxonomy (GTDB): domain Bacteria; phylum Pseudomonadota; class Alphaproteobacteria; order Sphingomonadales; family Sphingomonadaceae; genus Sphingorhabdus_B. The sequence continues at coordinate 2,209 of JANLSY010000155.1, read as the reverse complement.
AGGGAACGCATTTTATGTGCTAGGGGCCTTGCGCAGGATTGGCCAACCCGTTTGCGATGCCGGCAATGCGAACGGCAGCTTTTGCCGAAACGATACCCAAATCAACCGAACCGGTTGCTTTGCCAAGTTCGGCAAGCGCGGGTAAGGCCGTTTCCACACCGACCACATTGGCTGACAGAGCGGCAACGCGCAGACTATATTTGCCATAGGGCACATACTCGAACAGGAAAAACCCGTCATATTCGCTGCGCGTCACCTTGACGACGCGACCGTTCCGGTCGAGCAATTCGATATCGACTCCGCTCAGTATTTTGCCGCCTTCGCGTTGCAGATTGCCCGAAATCTCTCCCGCCGAAACCAGTGGCAGTTCGATTGTTACTGGCACGCCAGGGCGAGGTGTGACGACCACGCCGCTCGTTGCGGGCTGGACGAACGGATCGGGCAAGCTTGAGGCATCGATACCAATCAGTACCGGCTCGAACGGTTGCAATCCGTCGATGACCGTCCGGCCCTGGCCATCGGTCGGCTGCCCACGCCCGGTCATACCTGCGGTAAGTTCGACTTCCTTTTCCACAGGCTCGTTAGGTTGACGGATGCCGTCGGCATTTTCGTCCTGATAAACCAGAGCAAAGGCCTGCCCTGAAGAAGCAAGTTTTTCCGAAGCAACGCGAATGCCACCCTTATGCGGATCGGGACCAAGGCTGAATGCGAGGCTGAGCCCCGCCGCAACCGAACCGTCGCTTGCTGCCTCGACTTGGCCGGTCAGCGCGAAATGGCGGAAGCGGCGTGTGTGGCCGAACGCCAGCCGGCCGCGCTTGTCCTCAGCGGAATAAGCGAGATCGACTTTCCAATCGGCTTTCTCGCCCGAACGCCATTCGCCGGTGATTTTCGATTCGCGAAAGCCGCTTTCCCCGGCCAAAGCAAAGCTCGCTTCTCCGCGTAGCCGCAACCCGCCGATGCGCCCCGAAAGGCGAAGCGACGCATCGAGTCGCTCAGCGGGGTCGTTATTTCCCGGGCTACGCTCTTTCACCCATTCCAGTTCGGCGCTTGCATTTAACTGTTTGATATTAAATGATAAACGAGTTCCAGCCTCAAGCCGGCTGCCGCCGTCAATGCGATCAATATAGCGCACTTCTGCGCGGATCGGAAGGTAACGGCGGCCGAAGCGGAAGCTGTGATCGATCGACAGCCGATTAAGGCGGCGAACATCGCGGTCATAACGCTCGCTTTGATAGCCGGCAAACAGCCAGGTACTTTCGCCGCTGACCAATGTTTCACCGACCTGTGCCAACACCTGACCGCGCAGTGCATAGCCGCCCGCCAGATTGGCCGCACTGGCAAGCTCAACCAAAGTCGGGCCAATGGCGCGGCGGACCGAACCTTCGATATAATGCTGGCGCTGCCCGCGGAGCATAGAGGTGAACCAGGATGCGGCGACTGACGTCTTGGGGTCAAGCCCGCGTTCTAGGCCAAACCCACCTCGCCAGCCGAGAAATTCGTTGAAATCAACGCCTCTGAGATTGATGAGGTCGCGGCCAGTGTCCTGCACCGCCGCCCAATAATAAGTGTCGCGCGGCGGGATCGAATCGAGACCGACAGGAATCATTTTTACGTCGCGGCGAATCTGACCCTGCGGACCATAGAGCACAACCTCGAACCGGTTCTGCCCATATTGCAACTGGACATCGATGAACTCGTAGCGTCCGTCACCCCTGCTCTGTACATAGCCGATTAGCTGGTCGTTGCGATATAGCTCGGCGTCCCAGCCATCGGGCAGCTCGCCACGGAAGGTGGTTCGGTCGAAACTGGCCGGACGGTTGAGCGGGCGATTGGTGACAAACGCCCCTCGTCCGGCAGTGGTCTGTACGCCCAAAGGCGTCGAATTGGTGGAAACATCGCCCAAGGCAAAATGCGTGGCGTTTAGAGGACCGAGCAAGCCGCCGTCGGGATCGGTGCGATAGCCGCGCAAGCGTAAGCTTTCGGGTATGCCGCGATTGTCAGACGACAGACGCGCGTCGAAGGACGCGCCGGCAATCTCGCCGCTCGCATAGACCTCATACCGTGCATCGAACCGGTTGCCCGACCGTTTGTCGCGGCTCATGCCCACTGACGCCACGACGTCTATCGACGGCAGGCGGAACGCTTTATAAGGATCTTTGGCCTGTGGCAGGCTGGACAGATCAAATTCTTTCATCGGGCGGAACTTGCC
>JANLSY010000142.1:0-2390 GCA_031362665.1 Sphingomonadales bacterium | reverse complement strand
GTTGGGTTTGGGTGCGGTGCTGGGTTACCTTGTTGCGGGGATAGCCATCGGCCCGGACGGCCTCGGCCTGATCGGCGAGCCGGAGACGATTCTCGCTTATTCCGAAATCGGCATTATCCTGCTGCTGTTCCTTGTCGGGTTGGAGCTATCGCCAAGCCGCTTGTGGATCATGCGGCGCGACATTTTCCTGTTCGGACCGTTGCAGGTAACCTTGTGCGGGCTGGCGATGTTCGGGGTGATATTGGCGGCAATGCCGCAGTTTAGCTGGGAAGCGGCGCTGGTCTTGGGTTTGCCGCTGGCTTTATCCTCGACCGCACAGGTTCTACCGCTGTTACAATCACGTGGGCGACTGAAGACCGACTATGGTGAGAAGAGCTTTTCGATCCTGCTGTTTCAGGATCTGTCGATTGTCCCGTTACTCACCATCGTTGCCGCACTGTCGCGTGCACCAGCCGAAGAAGGCGCGGTCGGCGGCTGGTTGTTGGTGGTCTATGCCGTGCTGGCAATCGTCGCTTTGGTACTGGCCGGCCGCTATCTGCTGTCGCCTTTGCTCAAATTGGTTGGCAAGATCTCCGAGCGCGAACTGTTTATCGTAACGGGCCTTTTTACCGTCTGCGCAAGTGCCGCGGTTATGCAGATGATTGGTGTATCGCCTGCTTTGGGCGCATTTGTCGCGGGAGTGATGCTCGCCGAATCACCCTACCGACACGAGCTCGAGGCGGATATCGATCCGTTCCGCTCGATATTACTAGGGTTGTTCTTCCTTGCCGTTGGCATGTTGCTTGATGTGGATGTTATCATTGCCCAGCCATTGTTGGTGGCCGGTCTCGCGGCGGCGCTGATTACAATCAAAGTCGGCGTAATCTTCTCGCTTGGCCGGTTTTTCGGTCTCACCAGCAGCGCATCGATCATCATGGCGTTGCTACTCAGCCAAGGCGGCGAATTTGGTTTCGTACTGTTCGCGGCGGCTCAGAACGCGTTGCTGATAGAACCCGAGGCGGCAAGTCTGTTCGGCGCGGTGGTGACGCTATCGATGGCGTCGACTCCATTCTTGATGATCCTTGCCGGAAGGCTCGCGACCAAAAAGGCGGCAAGCGAAGCCCAGCTGGACGATCCGGAACTTGCTCCACAAGCCAGTGTAATCATCGTCGGTCATGGCCGGTTCGGGCAGAATGTCGGACAAATCATGCAGGCGGCAGGACGAAGCGTTACGCTAATCGACGTCAATCCCGAGACAATCGATGTGGCTCAGGAGTTTGGGCGCAAAGTCTTTTACGGCGACGGCACACGCATTGACTTGCTTGAGCGCGCAGGCGCGGATCAGGCTTGCGCAATTTTCTTCTGTATCGATGATCGCGATTTAAGTGCGGACACATTGACGCCAGTGCGGCAACGTTTTCCAAAAACACGGATATTTGCGCGGGCTTACGACCGTCGGCAGGTGATGGAACTTATGCCAGATGCCGAAATCGGGATTGTGCGCGAAGTATTCGAATCGTCGGTGCGCATGGCGATGGATGGGCTAAGAGCAATGGGTGCTGAAAAGCCGCTCATCGAAACCGCCGTGCGCGAATTCCGGACGCGAGATGCGACGCGGCTGCGTGCCCAGTTCGAGACCGGGGATATGCATGCCGGGCAGCAGCACAGCTTTGGCGGCGACGATTCGGACGATTTCCTGCTCGATCAGACCTGACGTTCGGCTTCGAGGAACGCTGCCACATCGTCGAGTTCAACGTTTTTGCTGAGGAACGTTTTTCCAATCCCGCGCGCCAACAAAAAGGGCAGGGTGCCGCCGGTCATTTTCTTGTCGTGCATCATATAATCCACCAGATTTGCACCACCTGAGGTCACGTTTGCCGCAGCAAGAGTGGTCGGTAGGCCTGCGCGCTCGAGTAGCATTGCAACGCGAACCGCATCCGCTGCCGGACATAGCCCCAATCGCGCCGAATAGCGGAAGGCAAGGGCTATCCCCGCTGCGACCGCCTCACCATGGAACAGCTTGTCTGAAAAGCCCGTATCCGCTTCAAGTGCATGACCGAACGTATGGCCAAGATTCAGAAGGGCACGCGTACCGGTCAGCTCCTTCTCATCCGCCGCCACGATGCGCGCCTTGGATTTTACCGAATGCACAATCGCATATTCTCGCGCAGCGGGGTCGCCGGCAAAAAATGCGTCGAGATTAGCTTCGCACCAGACAAAAAATTCGGCATCGTCTATCAGGCCATATTTGACGACCTCGGCAAAACCAGCCGACAATTGGCGCTTTGGTAGAGTCGCCAGAACCTGCAGGTCGATCAAGACCAATGAAGGCTGGTGAAACACGCCCACCAAATTCTTGCCCGCCGCGCTGTTGATCGCGGTTTTGCCGCCGACGCTGCTGTCAACTTGCG
>JANLSY010000141.1:0-4968 GCA_031362665.1 Sphingomonadales bacterium | reverse complement strand
CACTTGTCCTGCAACCGGCAAACAGCTGGTCGAGCTATGGCTATGCTTTTGCCGGTTTCTTGATGATCGTGCAGTCGCAAGGGGCGGCCTGGAAATCTCGATTCCGGTCGGAGGCAGCGACCGCGTTCGGGCTGACTGCGATTTTTGTCGGGCTTGGTTCGGTGTTGCTGCATGCTACGCTGACCTTGTGGGGCCAGTTTTTCGATGTCATGGGGATGTATCTGACCGGCGGGTTCATGTTGGTCAGCGCGCTCTCGCGCTGGCGCGGATTGCCGCCGCGATTGGCGATCATCCTTTATCTGGCTCTGGTGAGCGCCCTGGTGCTAGTGCTCTATCAGATACCCGATGTTCGTCGCTGGCTTTTTGCTGTGGTGCTAGTCGCGGCGATTGTTATTGAGCTTGGCTTTGCACGGCCCCGCCGGGCGCAGGTGCGCGTTTCATATTATTTTGCAGGGATTGCGACCAAGGCAGTGGCGTTCACGATCTGGAACCTCGATCAGCATGGGACGTTATGTTCGCCGGAAAGCCTGTTGCAGGGCCACGCCGCGTGGCATTTGCTCGGAGCGACGTCGCTGTGGCTCACTTTTCTTTATTACCGCAGTGAGCGGGCACGCTAGCGACGAGCAGAACTTCCTGAATCAAAAGTTTTTTCATCGTAAACCTGTCATTTAGGAGTTTTTGCTACTCCTCCTCAATTCGGTGCGGCCAAAACACGCAGCGGATCGTCACTCGGAGTGGGCAATGGACAATCTGGCAAGGCCGGACACATATGGCAATTTCGGATCGCTTTTCGTCGATGCCGTGCTGGCTGACGGCAGCGTTGGCGTAACCGCGCCACTCGCCCAATTCATTTCCGATGGCTCGACGCGACCGGATTTACGCTCGCCCTATAAATATGCCCGCGGCGCGCTTGTCGCCGATGTCGCTCATTTTATCAATATTTCGCACGGACGGCACCCTGGTATTATAGACCATGCCGCACACAAGATTGTCGACGATGCTGCGCGCAAATGGCTGATCCGCACAATTGACGCTTTTGCAGTGGAGCGCGCTTTCTTGAATGCGCTGACCGTTGCGGCGGGGCCCGAACGCCGACACAATGGTGAGAACAAGGTTGCCGCGTTAATCTTGGGCCAGGCGAAGAATTTCGAAATGCTGGCGACTTCGGACCGCAAGGGCTGTCCTGCCGGTGCGGCAATAGCTTTTGCAATCGACTGGCAGCGCAGTCGGCTTCTGCTTTCGGCAGTGGCGCTCCATGTCGGACTAGATGTGCCGCCCTGCACGCTTCCGGATATCGACGAATGCTGCGATCTGGCAGAAAAGCTCGGCGTGACCGAAAGCTACCGCCGCGCGATGCGGTTCGGTGCTGAACAGATATTGGCGCAGCAGCGTGGGCTATGGCAATTGATCGCCGCACGACATACAGAGACGCTGGCGGTATAGGAAAGCTTCACGCGTTGCGCCCTAAGTCCGAATGGCTATTGCGGCGTCGAAAAGCTTTTGCGCTGCAAGAACGGCTGCTGGCGCGTTAGGCGCCGTAGCATCCGCCCCGACCGACATTGCCAGCGCTGGATTTTGGGTGAACATCGATCCACCAACAAGAATCCCAACATGGCTGTTTTGCGATGCCTTACGGACGTCGGCAATGATCGATTTCAGGGCATCTAACTGTCCATCCGATCCGACTGTCAAGCCGACCACGGCAAACCAGTTCTGTCGCACGGCTTGCACAATATCGTCTGCAATTCCGGAATATTCGGTCTGCACCTGCCAGCCAGCCGCGAACAGTAACCTGTCGATCATCGATGCGCCCAATGAGTGCTGGTTGCCGGGTGCCAGTGCCATCAATACCTGACGCCGCGTCGCAAGATCAGGCAGATCATAGGTTTCGTTGAATATCGCGAGTAGTTTTTGCAGCCGGGCAACCCCGATCGTGACGTCGATGAAATCACATTCGTCTTCATCCCACATCTTGCCAAGGTGACGCGCAGTTGGTTCAAGCAATTCGATATACAAAGTTTCCATCGAAAGACCACGATCACGCAACACGGTAACATACGTGGCTGCTGCTTCAAGGTCATCGCCGATTACAATGTGGGCGAGCGAATTGATATCCGCACCACTCGGCGCCAGAGCTTCAATTACGAGATCGACCGGAGGAGCACCGGGCAAAATCTCGCTATGCAGACGAAGCAGCCGCGGAATAATCTCGTTGGAAACAATGCGCGCCAGATCAATTTGGCGCGTCGCAACGTCTGGCCGCCGATAGATTTCAGGCGCGATGAAATGTTTTTCGAACCGGTAAAGGCTTTGGCGATCAATAACCTGAGATGCTAACACGTTCGCTGCCTGTGCCATCGCGCTCCCCCATAGTGCTATTTTTAAAACAGCTTCTCGCTTGTATATCAGCAGATCGAACGGCTCGTGTCGATACCATTCCAAAATATTTATCGAGGGCCGAAAGATACTCGCGCGACCCTTTGCCGGGGAATAACTGGCTTGCATATATCCCGCACCACACTTATCGCTTTAACCGTTCGATTAACATGACGGGAAAGCTCCATGCGATTTGAAGGCACCGATAAATATGTCGCCACTGATGATCTGAAAGTCGCGGTCAACGCGGCAACGAAGCTGCGGCGGCCGTTACTCGTCAAGGGCGAACCGGGGACCGGCAAGACGGTGCTAGCGCAAGAAATTGCAACGGCGATGGGCGCACCACTGATTGAATGGAACATCAAATCGACTACCAAGGCGCATCAAGGTCTGTACGAATATGATGCTGTGGCACGATTGCGCGATAGCCAGCTCGGCGACGAGCGCGTGCATGACATCAAGAATTACATTAAAAAAGGCAAGCTCTGGGAAGCATTCACCGCGCCTGTACTGCCCGTGCTGCTAATCGACGAGATCGACAAGGCCGACATCGAGTTTCCCAACGACTTGTTGCAAGAACTCGACCGCATGGAATTCTACGTTTACGAAACGCACGAAACGATCAAGGCGGTCGAGCGGCCAATCGTTATCATAACTTCGAACAACGAGAAAGAACTGCCAGACGCATTCCTGCGCCGGTGTTTCTTCCATTATATAAAATTCCCCGATCGCGACACCATGCAGGCGATTATCGATGTGCATTTTCCTGGTATCCAGAAAATCCTGGTGTCGAAGGCAATGGATATTTTTTATGAGGTGCGTGATGTGCCGGGGTTAAAGAAGAAACCTTCGACTAGCGAGCTTTTGGATTGGCTAAAACTGTTGCTGCATGAGGATATGCCATTGGACGTCCTGCAATCGCGCGACCCGACCAAGGCGATTCCGCCGTTGCACGGTGCATTGTTAAAGAACGAGCAGGATGTGATGCTATTCGAACGCCTTGCCTTCATGGCGCGACGCACAAACGGCTAATCAAATCACATAAGCGATTTCGGCGTCGCCCCAGCGGCGCCCGTTAATGCGTAAAGGCACATAGACATTGCGTACGGTCGTAAAGGTCTGGCCGTCGCCTTCGTGGCGATAGACGGCCATCATATAGTCCTGCTCGCTGGCCTTGGCGAGGTCGTCTATACCACCGATCAGGATACGTCCATTGCGGCAATATTTTGTATCGTGCGCTAGATCGCCGGTTGGTTGCCGCGAAAACTCCTTGAGATGGATCGGCAGAAAGCCCTCGCGGCTCGTCGGTACGCAGGACAGAATCGCATCGGGGCGGCGGGCTTTCATGCTCTCGATAATCGGTTGCCAGTGTTGCTCGGCCCAACGGGTCAAACGCGTTGTAAAGCGCGGGGGATTGCTGCCGGGGACGGGCTGGTAATTGGTATCAAACAGGTCCTCCATCGTCAGCACGCCATTGGCGATAGCCCTTTCGGTCACCTCGACAATTGCTGCGGCCTCTTCCTTGGCTAAATCCACAAATAATTGGTCCTCGCTCGAAAGCCCGCTGTGCACGATATGATCGAACATCCGGTTGGCCTGCAACTCTAGGTCGTCGATCTGTTGATGCGCGCTGGTGACGGCATCTATCATGCCTCCGTTCGCTTCCGCTACCGCGTCGCGTACCTGCTGCGATTCCACCAGGCTCGTATGAATAGCAGATGTGCTCTCGGCAATTTCGCGGTTGTGGCCGCCGACTTGGTCGACAATTTGGGTGACACCGTCGATCACCTGTTGCAGGCTGGAAAATTGCTGCTGCGCCTCGCCGCTGGCAGCAATACCGTCCTCGATCTGTCCGACAAATTTTGACGCTTCGTTGGAAAGCGAATTGACCGTGCCCGTGATTTCCACGGCTGCGGTGCGCGTATCCAGAGCCAGCTTTTTTACCTCAGCAGCAACTACGGCAAACGTCTGGCCGGCCTCGCCTGCTTTTTCCGCCTCGATAGCCGCATTGAGCGCGAGCATATTGGTGGTTCGCGCAATCGTATCGATCGCCTGCGAAACCCGTTTTACCTGTTCCATTGCCGAGGCAAAGCCCGTGATATGCGTGCCGAGGCTTTCGATCAGCGCAATCATTTCGGAAAAGCGCGTCATCGAGATTCCGATGGTTTTGGCACCGCCATTCAGCTTGGTAATTGCCGCTTCCGAAAGCGCACGGGCATCGGACGTCGCTTGCGTGACGCCCGCAATGTCGCTGTCGAGCCGAAGCGTCAATTCGGTTAGTTCTGCATATTTGGTTTTGAGAAAACCGGCTGATTCCAGACCTTTTTCCAGGATGCCGGCAGTATCGGAGCAGCCAACGGTGACATCGCCGCACATGCGTGCGGTTTCCTTTATCCAGCCATTGTCCTGAATTTCGATTTTTTCCATTTTCATGACACGACCGGTCCTTAGTTTTTGTTATGCGAGCGATAGCGGGATATGGTTATCAGGCGGTTAACCTAGCGCAGTTGACGAGGCCTGCCGCGCGCGTCACAAGGAAACACAGATTGAAGGGCCTCCGATGTTTTTCTCATTCATGGAAGAGTTGCGAAC
>JANLSY010000136.1:0-6157 GCA_031362665.1 Sphingomonadales bacterium | reverse complement strand
GTTGCGCTCGGTTTTCAGTTCGCGCCGGCTGCCCTGTGAATCCACAATCACGAGCCCTACCGGATCGCGTTGCAATTGAAGCCTTCCGTCGTGCGATGCGGGCAGCGGAGGCAGCAGGGCTTCGGCTGCTTTCATGTCCATGGCGGCGGTATTCTCGTAGACGGTTTCAAGCGCGATATTGGCCTGCGAGATGGTTTCAAAATCTGGCACTGCAGCCAACACTGAATTGGCCGCGATACGTGCGGCGGCCTGCGCGGCGATGCCGCGGCTGCCGCGCCGCACAACCGCTCTTTCTGCGCTAATCAGCGTAACGTTGCGGGTCGCCATATCCAGTTCGTAGCGAAGCGCGCGCCCAGTGCCGTCGGGACTATCGGGTGTTGCATAGACCGCAGTACCATGCAGTATCGCCAGCTTGCCGTCCTCGGACATTTCAATGCTGTTCAGCCGCCGCACCGAAAGCGCTGCTTCGGGATTGTCGCTGGGCAAAATGATCCGATCAACGATGATACCGTTGCTTGCATTCCAGATCATGACCGTGCGCGAGCTGGCATTGGCAGTAATGATATGCGTGTCGTCGTTCGTCCATGCCGCCACCTCTACCCCGCCATATGGCAGTGTTTGCAACACGATTTTGGGGTTCGGCGTTGTTTGCGCATTGGCGACCAGAGGCGGCCAAAGCGACGCGGTTATCGCGGCCAGTGCGATGAGCGCAAATCTAGCAAATATGTCCGCTGCCCTCATCCCAGCCCTCGCTGGTTTTTACATATCACCAAAGGTGGGCAGCGTAAAATTATTCACATCGGCCGTTCGCGCTCATTTTCCGGGGGTGTATCGAATATTCGCCGTTCCGGTGACCCGAACGGGTAGAAACAACCCTTGACCGGTGGGCATCACTGTCCCGTGCTTTACGCCGGTAATTAGTGCTGAGAGCGTAAAGTCGCCTTCGCGGCGCTTTGCGATTGCCTTTGTTGCAGCTGCTATCACCTTGTCATAATCTTTCGTGAAATCCTGAGACAGAGCCGCACTGATTTCAGCCAGTACCTCTTCGTCCATGAATACCGACGCGAGTAGGTTGACGGCCTCGCGGTCGGTTCGTCCGGCAATCTTCAGGTCGCGGACTTTGACGATTTGCGAATTAGCCTGATTATATGGCGTTGCCGACAGCCAAATTTCGCCGTTGGTTGCTGCCAAGGGACTGGCAATTACGTCGGCCTTCGCACGGATGCCGACCGCCAGTTTACCGCCCTCGGTGGCGTAGACCGTAACTTTGCCAAACTTCACATCGACTGGCCCGATCCCTTCGAGCGAGATGCCTTTTCGCGCCAGCTTGACCAAGGCGCGTGCGATTACCGGCTCGAGCTGCGCATAATCGGCAACAACCGGGATGTAGAAGTTCAGCCCGCGTTCGCCGCTGATCTTGGCGGGCGGCGGCAATGGAATTTTTTCGGGATCGGCGGGACGATCACCGATGAACGTCTCGGTTATGGTCCGCGCCGCCAAAGTCATTTCCAACTGACGGCCATTAACGCGATAACCGCCAAAGCCGAGTTGCTGCGGCGTTATACGCATCCATGCCGGCGGATTTTCGCGATTAAGCAGGATTGAGGTGAAGCCCTGGTTCCACGCACCGGCAACCAGCGCTCGCGTATGTACGCGCGATATCTCGCGCGACAAATCGCGTTCCAGCCCCGCGATGACACCCGCCAGTTTAGCATCTGCCTTGCTGGCAAATTTGATCCGCTGTCCTAAAAATTCGATGCCTGGCGGCTCACGCCACGCGTAATCGATATCGACCTTTGCGACTGGTGACCAGTTACGGTCGATATCCATTTTCACCGTCGCACGCACGATCGCCGATCCGTTGGCCGTTTCCTTTTTTATGACTCCGCCCACATCGCGCGCGCTAATGACAGCGTTCACCGGCATCGATAGAAACAGGGCATCGCCGCGCCCAGACATCGCGATGCGCCCGCGGGTGACTTGCCCGACGATCCGGCAAGCGATATCGGGGGTAACCTTGGCGCGTTTGAAGCCAACCTTGCACGGAACATTTTTACACGCGTCACCCTTGCACTTCCGTGTGTGGACTGCACACACCGTCACGCGCTGCGCCGGGACACATTTTGGTTCATACTGATTGATTGCCCAGAGTTTTTTGGGCGTAGACTGATTGAGCCTTTCCTCAATAACAGACAGATCCACGCTGAGCGGAACGATGATAGTCGATGCGGGTTTGGGCAGGCTGACTGCGGTTTCTATGCGCGGAGGCGCGGGGTTGCCAACGACCTTGTCGCATCCGCTTAGCACCGCCAACATTGCTAACGCCAATATCCAGATGCCTTTGCCCCACATCGCTCGGTCCCCCGGTGCCACGAAAACTAAATTCCGTTATCGGATTTGTGTTCCATCAAAACATCCGCAACCTGCTCATAAAGCCATTCTTTCGACACCGCATCCGCAAAGCTGTGCGATGCGGTAGCGAATAAAGCCAAAACGATATTGCCAGCGTTTCGCGCATCGGCAAAAGCTTCGCCTTTCCAAGCACCCATAAACGCGAGGGCCGTCGTGTCTTGATGCGCGATCAGTATACGCACCCGACGGTCGCTGACAGAAAACGCCGATGCCAGACGCCGCGCTAGCCCGCTTACCGTTTCTTTTCGCGCGGCTTTTGCAAGGCCGCCCGCCAGCTTTGTGAAGTTAATCTTGCCGGTCAGCAAATCGATCAGGCTGCGGGGATTTTTAAGCCGCGACCAATATCGCGCGCGGACGGCGGCGGCGCTGGGCGGGGTAGGTACATCTTCGCCAGACGTGTCTTCGATGACCCACGGGTTGGCAAGGACTAGCGCGTCGATTGGCACGTCTGCATGAAACAACGCCAGCGCACTTGCCGCGTCGCAATTGCCGAATGCTACCAGCCGGGTAATATGTGGCGCAGCGCAACGAAAGGCGAGAACTGCCGCGGCGATATCGTCAGCGCTGCTCTCGAATCCGCCATTTACCCCTTCGCTGTCACCAATTCCGCGTCGGTCATACCGGAACACGGGATTGCCGTTCGCAGCGAAATGTTGTGCCATTGCGGCTTGGCCTGCATGCGCGCCGCTGCGGATTTCATTGCCGCCACTTACAATCAATAGCCCGGTCGAGCCGTCGCTCTCATCGATCGTCCCGACGAGCAGGTCGCCGCTGCAATCAAAATCGATCATCCGCCGCATAAGGCGCTCCAGCGGTCCAGGTCGGCGGCGATCGCTGCAGACATTGCTGGGTCGTCCTGCGGCTCGGCGCGCAACCATAAAGCGCTGCCGTCGACCTCGCTCAATGCCACCTCGCGAACTGCGCCGATAATTACCGGCTCGGCCTTCTCCAACGAGGCTAGCATCGCAGCGCCAATGATGTTGCCCGCAAGCTCCAATGGCTTATGCTGCGCGCTTGCCATCAGCTGTTCGCTTGTCGAAACAATGCCGGCCTCCTTGTCGCCCGCAATCCGCGTGCGCAACATTGCCTTCAGTAGAGTGCTGCCCTTTACTGGCGCCAACCGCCAATGCGGAACGGACACACCATCGTCGATCAGAGCACCACCGCGTAGCGAGGCTATATGTGTCGCTCCGATTTTGGCCGCCGCCGCAGACACTGCAGTGCGCCATGTGACCAAATCCTGCTTCAAAAGACTGGCACGGCTTTCGTTCGTGCCCGGCAGATCAGGCAGCACTGAAGATATGCCTCGCCCTGTTAGCTCGCGCATTGTCTGGACAAGCATTCGCCGCACGCGGTTCATTTCATCGAACAATGGCGGAATGATTAGGATGCAGCGTTCGTCGTCCGCTCCGTCGAAGCCGAGCAGCTGCTCGTCCAAACCTTCAAAACTATATGTCAGGTGGCAGACAACAGGACTCACCCGGCAACCTTGGCTTTGGCAAATGCGACCAGATTGCCGAAGGTTGCAAATAGCTCACCGTCAACTTCGTCGTCATCGATCATGATGTTGAGTCGGTCTTCCAATTCGGTGAGGAGACCCGCGACCGCCATTGAATCCAGTTCAGGTAGCGCGCCGAACAGTTCGGTGTTGTCGTCCATTGCGGCGACCTGCTCTTGCGACAAGCCAAGGACATCTGACAGCAATTCACGCAATGTGGTTTCAACTATATCGGACATTTTCTTCTTTCAAATCAGGCAGCCTTGCGGCGCATTTGCCGCAAATGCACGCGCGCAATCAAGGGCCAATTGGCAATATGGTTGGGCCAAAGCAGGTCGATTCGATAACGCGGGCGAACTGCCTCCATCCAGTCCCGCTTATAGGCATCGTTGCCCGTGCCGAAATCGATCTCGCCAACATGGTCGATATCAATGACATGCTGGAACAGTGCAGCCGACAGCAGTGTCCCTGGTGAAAATTCCAGATGTCGCTCGTCATGCGCGAGCTTATGAATCAAAGCGACTCCGTTTTCCACGGTCCAGAACTGCGCGGCGACTGGTTGGCCTCCAATATAGGCAAGCCCGATCCGCAATGCGCCCGCCGCAGATTCCTGCTGCGCCAATTGTTTCAGGAAATCGGGACTGCCCTCATGCGGTTTCCAACTGCGCGCATAGACGCGTTCATAATCGCGCCAGCTATTCTCGGAAAATTCGCGTTCGATGCGGACCGAGACGACACCCTTTTTGCCCTTGCGCTTGACGGTGTTCTTAAGCTGCCCGGGGCGGGTTTCCCAATATTGGTCGAACGAGCGGCCATTAAGCTTCAGATAATGGTTTTCATCGCATTCGGTCATTTCAACAACCCAACCCGACGCTTCGAACGCTGCGGCAATCTGACTGGCCGATCCGTCCTCCTCTGGGACCGGGGCCAACGTCAGACGCCGCGTCCGGTCGCTTGCCGTTGCCGCCAGTTGGCGGAGAAGTGACATCCGTGTCACCTCGTCATAAGCTCCCCCGAAAATGGGACGCCACGTAAAATTGTACCAGTTTGAGAGCGCGCCATATTGCCCGCCGGAAAGCTGCATCAAGGGCATCCATGCATCTGCATCGCCCTCATGCGCGCGCAGCAATAATGGCGCGCGGTCGCGCAGCGCCATGCGGTGCAATTGGTCGAGCCATTCGAGCCGATCGAACAGGCAGGACTGCCGCTCACGGTCCAACGCCCCGCGCGCCGCGGCTTGCGCGGTGAGGAAATTATCGTGATATTCACCTTTGATAGGCAAATAACTGACCCCTGACATGCCGTAATCCCTTGAAGTAATGCCCTAATGACGACCGACTTGCCAGTGTTTCCGCTCGACCACCTGCCCCTGTTCGGGGAGGCCACCGCGCCTGCGCTCGTCATTCGTGACACAGTCATTAGCTATGAGGAGTTAAATCTCCGTATCGGCCGGCTGGCGGCTTGGCTGGCAGGACAGGGACTTGATGCCGGCGACCGCGTGGCGACCTGGCTGGGTAAGGGTGAAATTGCCTGCCTGATGCCGCTCGCGGCTGTGCGGGCAGGGCTGGTGCATGTGCCCGTCAACCCGCTTTTGAAGGCGGCGCAGGTCGGGCATATTATGGACGATAGCGGGGCGCGGGTGTTGGTTACCAATGCTGCTCGGGCGGGCGATTTTGCGTTCGCGGATGAGAAAATGGTGCTTACGGTCTTGGCCGCTCCCGATGCTCCCGCGATGCCACCCCTCCCAGTCACAACCGACCCCGAAACCCTTGCCGCCATCCTCTACACATCAGGCTCCACCGGTCGTCCGAAGGGCGTCATGCTCTCCAACGCCAACCTCGCGCTTGGCGCAATCAGCGTGGCGCAGTATCTCAAACTCCAGCCTGACGATAAAACCCTTGCGGTCCTGCCTTTGAGCTTTGACTATGGTCAGAACCAGCTGCTCAGCACATGGCACGCGGGCGGCTGTGTAGTGCCGCTCGATTATCTGACCCCACGCGATGTCATCAAGGCTTGCGCTAAAAATAAAATCACCACGCTCGCCGCTGTCCCGCCCTTATGGGTGCAACTAGCCGAACAGGAATGGCCGGTGGAAGCTACTGAAAACATGCGGCGTTTGACAAACAGCGGCGGCGCACTGACCCCCAGCCTGGTAAAAATGCTGCGCAGCATTTTTTGCAATAAAACCGAGATCTATGCGATGTACGGCCTGACCGAAGCGTTCCGTTCGACCTACCTTGACCCCGC
>JANLSY010000103.1:0-12593 GCA_031362665.1 Sphingomonadales bacterium | reverse complement strand
TTCGGCCGCAAGATGCGCGAGATTATCCTTGCTCTGGCCATGGAAACCAAATTCTCAAAGAACCAGATTCTTGAACTTTATCTCAACAAGGTTTATTTCGGCGGCGGCGCCTACGGTGTCGATGCCGCAAGCCGCAAATTTTTCGACCATGGCGCCGAAGAGCTATCGCTGGCCGAAGCAGCGATTATCGCCGGGCTGGTCAAGGCCCCTTCGCGTTATTCCCCGACCGCCGATGCCAAGGCAGCGCTGGGGCGCGCGGGCGTGGTAGTCGAGGTTATGCAAGACGCAGGCATGATTACCGCCGCCGAAGCCGCTTCGGTTAAGCCGTCGCTCGTTAAGATGGCATCCGAGCCGCCACAGGATAGCGTGCGGTATTTTACCGATTGGGCCCTGCCGCAACTCGACGGGCTGATTGACGAGACTGAAAAGCCGATAGACGTTTGGACGACGCTCGATCTGAAGATGCAGCGTGCAGCGACCGCTGCGATTATCACTAATGTCCCCAAAGGTTCGCAAGGCGCGCTAGTCGCTATCGACCGCGATGGCGCGGTCAAGGCCATGGTCGGTGGCACCGATTATGTCACCAGCAATTACAATCGTGCCGTCACTGCAGTCCGCCAGCCCGGCTCGGCATGGAAGCTGTTCGTCTACATGACCGCGCTCGAATCTGGATATCGGCCTGAGGACAAGGTTGAGGATAAACCTGTGGATATTGAAGGCTGGCAACCAAAAAATAGCGGCGGCAATTATGCCGGCGAAATTACTTTGCGTACTGCATTTGCTTATTCGAAAAACACCGTCGCTGCGCAAATCGGGCAGGAGGTTGGCACCAGCAGTATCGCCAATATGGCGCGCCGTTTTGGTATCACGACGCCCATCAATACGCAGCCGTCGATGGTGCTCGGAACGTCCGACGTTCGGGTAATCGACATGACCCGCGCCTTTGCCGCGGTTCAGGCGAAAGGGCGAAGCGTCACGCCGTTCGGTATTTCGAAAGTTACCACCATCGATGGCGAAGTCATTTATTCCGCCAAACCGCAAAAATCGATCCAGCTTGTCGAGGAATATGTCGCGGGCGGCATGACCGACCTGATGCAGACGGCAGTTGCCACCGGCACTGGCCGCGCCGCCAATATCGGCCGTCCGGTTGCGGGCAAGACCGGCACGACCAGCAGTAATAAGGATGGCTGGTTTCTTGGCTTCTCAAGCGGGCTGACCACCGGAGTTTGGATGGGCCGCGACAATGCACGTGCGGTCGGCGGGCTTGAGGGCGGGCGGGCGCCTGCACAGGCCTGGGCCGCGTTCATGCGCGTGGCCGTGGCTGGACGCCCGGTCGAACAGTTCGCCACCGACGTGACCTTCCCCGAGCGACTGGAAGAGGAAGACCCGTTGCTTGAAGGCGAGGAATTACTGGTCGACGAAAATGGCAATCCCATCGAGATGCAGCCCGGCACCGGCGAAAATGCCTTACCGCCGGGCCAGGAACCTGAAGTGCTGAACGAAGAGTTTATCGACAAGGCACTCGGCCGGAGACCCACCGAGCCGGAGCCCGAACAACCCGATCCGCTCGAGCAATAGCTAAACTATCATTTCCTCGAGCATCCTGCGCGACACTACCCTAAGGCCCTCCTCGTGGCGCTCGACAATGCCGCGCCGGACCAACTGCGCTAACGCGCGTGATGCAGTTTCGCGTGTTGTGTTGACGCCGATGGCAAGCGCCGACAGCACCGGCAACGGCTTAATCCAGCCATCATCGTCGGCCCTTATTAGCAATGCTTGATAGCATCGGCCCGTCGCGCTGAGGCCGATACGCGCCGCCATCCGGTCGAGTACCATATCGAGTTGCCGCGCCATAAGCAGTGCGATCCCCTGTGCGATTGCGGCGTGCTCATTCGCCAACGCGGAAAGTGCGCGTGTTTCGATCATCAGCACCGAAAGCTCGCCAACCGCAGTGATATCGGCCCGATGGGTGATGGGGTCGGGATAGGCACCGAACAACTCACCGGGACCATAGCCCGCAAGCCTCGAATGCTGCCCATCCACACTGTAGAGATCGGCTGAAGCGATGCCATTGATTACCAGGTAAAGATGCTCGCTTGCATCGCCACGCGCCGCAATCAGCGCACGATGTCCGAATGAACGGAAGTGGGTCGCTACATGGATAAGCGCCGCTTCGGCATCAGAGCAGCGGAAGCAGGCGGCAATCAGCGCCAAATGTTCCGCCTGTCTCACATCTAGTCCCTGCCCGTTTACGCTTTGAAATATCTATCTATCAGCGCGCGTGTCGGCAAGCGGCTATAATCTGTGCCCGGTGCGGTCGCGCTTGGTCGCAAGATAATGGGCATTATGCGGGTTAGCGGCGATCTGTAGCGGCAGCCGTTCGACAACCTTTATTCCCTCGGCCTCGATCCCGGCGACCTTTTCGGGATTGTTGGTGAGCAGCCTAATATGGCTTACCCCAATGAGTTCGAGCATCCGCGCAGCCACCGAAAAGTCGCGCGCGTCGATGGCAAAGCCAAGCCTTATATTGGCATCGACGGTGTCGAAACCCTGATCTTGAAGCGCATAAGCACGCAGCTTGTTGATAAGCCCGATACCGCGGCCTTCCTGCCGCAAATAGAGCAATATACCCCACTGCGCGCCGGAAATCTGCGCTAACGCCTCGTGCAACTGCGGTCCGCAATCGCACTTCAAGCTACCAAGCACGTCGCCCGTCTGACACTCGCTGTGCAGCCGTACGACCGGCGGCGAAGCATCGCGCCTGCCGATGACGAGCGCGACATGATCGGTTGAGTCGGCATCCGAACGAAACGCGATAATTTCGGCATCAGCATTCGCGGCAACGGGTAAACGCGCCCGGGCGGCAATCTGCAGCGCGGCGCTATCATTGAATGCAGCAACGTCCTCTGCTGATACCGAATCGGTTCCACTAGGTGAGCCCGAACTCACCAGGAAGGCGGGGAGCAGACCTGCGAGACGCGCTAACTCGATGGCGGCAGAGGCTGCCGGTGCATCGGGCAACGGTTCCGCCGCAAACGGTCCCTTCATCGGATACTGCAAGTCGAGCGTCGGGTCGGCGATCGCCAACGCCAGCGAAATGTCGAGGTCGGAGGGCGCTTTTATCAGCACTGGCTGCGCCACATCGGCGGCTGCACGCTGGTTGGCGAGCTTGAGGGTTGCCGCCCGGCTTGGCGCCAGTAGCAGGCCGGTCGCATTTATGGTGTCTATGGCGGTTTCAATGGCAGCGAGATGCAGGCTGGCGGACATACCGCCTACCCGGATCGGCCAACCACGCCGCAATGCGTCGATGGCCCGCGCCGCCCGCCGGGCATCTCCGGCAATTGGGCCAGTGGCTGGCACCGGTTCGCTCAAAAAGCGAATTCCGTTACGATGGGGGCATGGTCCGACGGCTTGCCCCAGCTTCGGCAGGCCTTGTGCACCATATGCGATTTGGCCTTGTCTTTGAGGTCGGGCGTCACCCACATATGGTCGAGCCGCCGACCGCGGTCTGACGTCTCCCAATCCTGCGCGCGATAACTCCACCATGTATAAAGCTTCTGCGACGGATCGACAAACTCGCGCGCTACGTCGGTCCAGTTACCCGCGGCCTTAAGTTCGGCCAGCAAATCAAGTTCAACCTTCGTATGGCTTACGACATTGACGAGCTGCTTGTGGCTCCAGACGTCATGCTCGAGCGGTGCAACGTTGAAATCACCCGTCAGGATCGTCGGGCAATCGACCGTCTTGGACCATTCGGTCATGCGGCCAAGGAAAGCCAGTTTTTGGCCAAACTTTGGGTTGTTTTCCAAATCCGGAACTTCACCACCCGCCGGAATATAGACGTTGTCCAGCCGGACGCCTTTGGTCGATTCGGTCCCGATCTCCGCGCTGATATGCCGCGCCTCACCATTCGCCTGCCAATCTTCGACCCGGCGATTGAGCAAAGGAACCTTGCTGACGATGGCCACACCATGATGCATCGGCTGGCCGTTGATCATCATGTGGCGATAGCCGAATTGGCGGAACAGACCTTCGGGAAACAGGCCGTCGATGACCTTAGTTTCCTGCAAGCATAATATGTCCGGCGCGATTTCCTTGCAGAACCGCTCGACGATGTCGAGGCGGGCACGAACCGAGTTTATATTCCAGGAAGCGATGCTGATAGTTTGCGGCATAAGCAAATGGCCCTAGAGGCCAGCGGCGTGGCGGGCAAGCTACGGATTCATGAATTTATCGGCCGGATAAAGCAAAGCCCTCATCCCGGGGGCATTTGGGATGAGGGCTAAGCTTGCGTTCGTCACGCGGATATCAGTGGCCAGCTTTATCGTCGTGGGCAACAGGGGGAAAACCACACGAACTACCAACCGCTGATGAGGAATTTATACAGCGGCTTTCCTGTCACGCAGATGAACAACGCTGTTCAGGAAGGCAGTTGGTCGGCGCTCAGCATCGGTTCATCGCCCTCTAACAAAAGATATCAGGATTTGCGGCGAACAGGACGTGGGTCTTTCCAGGTGAACGCCGAATTAGGGACATTTCCGTTGTATTTTACATTCCCGAGTCGGATGCTGGTACGATTGTTTTTCGAATCGAGCGCGACCCAGCCGTTGAGGGTCAGGCCACCGGGCGCGCCCGGTGCGCGCACAAAGATCATCGTGATGACCCCAAACTCGGGCCGCTTGGGATCGCGCACTTCGACGCTGATTACTTCATCAGTCGAGGTAGGCACAAGCTTGCCGTAGCGACGCAAATCCTGACCAGGATCAAGCAAAGCAGCAAGCGGGCTGTTGCGGATCGGCCAGCGTTGGACCTGCTTAACCTCATAATCGATCATCGTGAGCGCCTTACCATCGCCCACGATAAGGAGCGGCACGCCCTTTTGGTATTCGAAACGAACCTGACCTGGCCGCTTGAGCAGTAACTTGCCCGACAAGGTGCCACCGCGCCGGTCGGTCTGGGTGAAGCTGGACGTCATCGTGCCCACTGCCTGCATGTGCGCGACGACTTGATCCATCTTGTCGGTGCCCGTCTGCGCCGAACCCGGCATGGTCAGCACCAGCGCGGCAGGGGCAAACATCAGAACATATTTTCCAAAAGTCATTATTATTTTCCTTGGGAGAGTAGCGGTTCGGGTAGCCAAAAGGCCTTGAACCGCAACTTAACCGTCAAACCGGATCGCCGTTCCGGTCGCGCAGCACTTCGCGGCGGCCAATATGGTTAGGCGCGGAAACGAAGCCATCCTCTTCCCTCCGGTCGATTAGCCGCGCGGCGCTGTTATAGCCGATGCGCAATTGCCGCTGGATCCAACTGGTCGACGCCTTCTGGCTTTCAAAGACGATCTGGCAAGCTTTGCGATATTGCGAATCTTCCTCGCTGTCATCGCCGCCCATGCCGCCAAAATCGAATCCTCCATCCTCGGGCTCTTCGGTCACCGCCTGTATATATTCTGGTTTTCATGCCCGCGCCAATGATCGGCGACGCGGCGGACTTCATCGTCGGAAACGAATGGGCCATGGATTCGGGTCAGACCGCGTCCGCCCGACATATAGAGCATGTCGCCCTTGCCGAGCAGCTGCTCCGCCCCCTGCTCGCCGATGATTGTGCGGCTGTCGATCTTGCTGGTGACGTGGAAGGAAATCCGCGTTGGCAGGTTGGCCTTGATTACGCCGGTGATGACGTCGACCGAGGGGCGCTGTGTCGCCATGATGAGGTGGATGCCGGCCGCCCGAGCCTTTTGCGCCAGCCGCTGGATCAGGAACTCGACTTCCTTGCCTGCAGTCATCATCAGGTCGGCAAGCTCGTCGACGATCACCACGATTTGCGGCATCGGTTCGTAAGCGAGACTTTCTTCTTCATATTGCGGCTGGCCGGTCATGGGATCGTAGCCGATCTGCACCTTTCGGCCTAAAGGTGTGCCCTTAGCTTTGGCCGCGCGGATCTTCTCGTTGAAATTGGCAAGGTTGCGCACGCCCAGCGACGACATCATCCGGTAGCGTTCTTCCATCTGTTCGACCGCCCATTTGAGCGCGCGGATAGCCTTGGCAGGCTCGGTCACCACGGGTGAAAGCAGATGCGGGATGTCGTCATAACTACTAAGTTCGAGCATCTTGGGATCGATCATAATCATCCGGCACTGGTCGGGCGTCAGCCTGTAAAGCAGCGACAATATCATGCAGTTCAGGCCGACCGACTTACCTGAACCGGTGGTACCAGCCACGAGCAGATGCGGCATCGGCGCGAGGTCGGCAATTACCGGATCGCCAGAGATATTCTTGCCAAGGATGATCGGCAGCGCGCCCTTCTGATCGGCAAAAGCGCCCGAGCCGACCATTTCCTGAAACGCCACCGCCTCACGATTGGCGTTCGGCAGCTCAATGCCCATAACGGTGCGTCCGGGAATGACCGACACGCGCGCCGAGAGCGCGGACATGTTGCGCGCAATATCTTCGGCCAACTGCACGACGCGGCTGGATTTGATACCCGCCGCCGGTTCGAGTTCGTACATCGTTACCACGGGCCCGGGGCGGACAGCAACGATCTGGCCCTTCACATGAAAATCGTCGAGTACCGATTCCAGCAACCTCGCATTGGCCTCCAACGCTGCCTTGTCGAGCTTAGGCACCGATACCGATGGCGGCGGATCGAGTAGATCGAGCGAGGGCAAAGTGTAGCTACCGAAGAAGTCGCCCTGCCGTGCACCGGTTGAAAAGGCCGCCTTTTTGGGAGCCGAATTACGGTCGTCAATGACCGGCGGCCTGCGGTTTTCCGGTTCGATAACCTTGCGTGGCGGCGGAGTAGAGGCTAGCGGCACCACGTAATCTTCGCTTTCCTGTGCGTCGGCTGAGTCCCTGCTCGGAAAGCGGGGCATCGGGATGGCAGGGATGCGAAATAGCGGACGTTCGAGTTGCAGCGAGCGCACCACCAATGCAATGCCGCCTAACAAAGCGCCCGATATAAGCAGAACGCGCACCAGAGTTCCAAGCCCGCCTTCGATCTGCCCGACCAGCGGCGTAATACCACTGTCGGCAAGCAGCGCGATTGTCCCACCCCAACCGGCGGGCAAACCGATATCACTGCCATGCTGCCAGTAGGCCATGCCAAAACCCATCAGCAGCATACCGCCAAGACACAATCCCAATTGCCGCTTCCATTGCGGCTGCGGCACGTCGCGCCATAAACGGCGCGCAAAAATCAGCATCAGCGGAAGCAGGAAAATCGCGGGTAGCCCGAACAAAAACAACGCTGCATCACCTAAATAGGCACCGCTCTGGCCCATCCAGTTATGCTGGACACCCGACGCTGCGCTGTTGAAAGCGGCATCCGCTGGCGAGTAGCTGAGCACGGAAAGACCATAAAACAGGGCAAAGACGGCAAGCGCGCCAGCCCCGATCAACGCTCCGCTGCGAATCAGCGAAGCGCGCATCATCTGCCGCCAATTTGCCATATTGGTTTTTGCGGTAATTTTCGAAACGCGCGACGCCATGTTCAAAGTGCCATAGTTAGTTAATACGCCCTTTTCGCCTCCGTCGGACTCGCCGTCAAGCATTACGGGGGAAATCCCCCTTTGAATGGACGTCCCAACTCGGCCATAAGGGCTCCATGACCAGCAAAGCAGACGTAATCATCATCGGCGGCGGCCTGATTGGCCTGACTCAGGCATTGGCCTTGGCCGCACACGACATCACCAGCCATGTCATCGACCGCGCCGATCCGGAAGCTATGCTGGCCGCCAGTTTCGACGGGCGAACTTCGGCGATTTCCAGTTCCAGCATGAAGATGCTCGAAGCGCTTGGCCTTGGCGATGCGCTCGTGGGTAAGGGCTGCCCGATCGGACAGATATGGGTTTCGGACGGACTGAAACCCGGTGCGCTCGATTTCGTGCCGGGCTCGAATGATGGATATCTCGGGCAAATGTTCGAAAACCGCTTACTGCGCCGGACATTATACGAGGCGGCGCAGGCCAATGATGCGGTCCAGTTGCACATGCCAGTGGCGATTAGCTCCAAACACCGCGATGCAGTCGGAGTGACGGTTGAACTCGAAGGAGGCGTGGTGCTCACCGCCGATCTGGCGATCGTTGCCGAGGGGCGACAGAGCCAAACGCGCGACGAAGCTGGAATCAAGATCGCTCACTGGCAATATAGGCACAGCGCCATGGTCGGTGCGATTTTTCATGAAAAGCCGCATGGCAATATTGCCTATGAAATCTTCTATCCGTCAGGGCCGTTTGCTGTGCTTCCGATGCTTGATAGCGACGACGGTCGCCACCGCTCGGCGATCGTATGGTCGGTCGATGAGGCGGATGCGCCAGGCTATATGAAACTATCGCCGCGTGGCTATTCGGCGGAACTGGCAAAGGCGATGGGCGGAATATTGGGCGAAGTCGAACTCGCAGCGCCGCTATCAACGTATAAGCTTGGTTTTCACCATGCTGGCGCGATTACCGCCGAACGGCTGGTGCTGATTGGCGATAGCGCGCACGGCATTCACCCGATTGCCGGGCAGGGCCTCAATCTCGGCTTGCGCGACGTCGCCTCGCTTACAGAAGTGCTGGTCGACGGCGCTCGGCTGGGACTCGATCTTGCAGATACGCAATTACTCGAACGCTATGCTCGCTGGCGGGGTATCGACACTTTGATGGTGGCGATGTCGACCGACACACTCAACCGGCTATTCTCGATCCCCGGCAAAACCGCGTCTGCGGTTCGTCGCTTCGGCATGGGAGTGGTGCAACGAACCGCCCCCGCCAAGGCCTTTTTCATGGCCGAGGCAAGGGGCGAGAGCGGTGATTTGCCGAAGTTGCTGAAGGGCGTTGCGGTTTAGCTAGCTGTTACGGGTACCAGTCGGATTTCAACGCGGCGGTTGGCTGCGCGTCCGGCTTCGTCGAGGTTGCTAGCCTTGGGCTGGCTTTCGCCATAGCCTTTGGTTGCGAGGCGGGCCGACTGAACGCCACGTGAGGTCAGGTATCCCGCGACGGCAGATGCGCGTCGCTCCGAAAGCGCCTGATTATAGGCGTCAGAGCCGGTCGAGTCGGTATGGCCCATAACGTCGACATAGGTTTTTTCATACTGGGTGAGTGTGCCTGCCACCTTGTCGAGTGTCGATTGAAAACCCGGCTGAACTGTGGAGCTATCGACAGCAAAGGTGATGCCCGACGGCATGTCCAGCACCAGATTGTCACCATCGCGGATAACATTGACACCGGTGCCCGCGGTCTGCTGGCGCAATTTGCGTTCCTGCTCGTCCATATAATAGCCAACGCCGGCTCCGGCGACCGCGCCGATGCCAGCGCCAACGATTTTCTCGGTCCGGTCGCGCTTGCCGCCGATCAGGTCACCGAGCAGATATCCGCCCAATGCACCGCCGAGACCGCCAATCGCTGCCTTTGAGATCGTGCGGTTGCCCGTTTCGGGGTCGGTAACGCAAGCCGACAGCGGCAGGATGGCCGCAATCAGGCCGAGCGATAGTATCTGATGCTTTTTCATGATTTCATCTCCATTTTTGAACTTGTTCAGCTTAATGGCCTATAAGATGAACGAGAGATTATTGTTCCGTCGCCGTTACATCTTTTGACGATAACCATTTTTCGTTCATTTTGTTGCCAACTGCCCCTGCTTGGCCCTAAGACGTAATACTCCCGATGGACGCCACCCTCCCTTTTCCCTGGTTCGATGCCGCAATCATCTTAGTGCTGATTGCTGTGAACGGGGTGTTTGCCATGTCCGAGCTGGCAATCGTCTCTTCGCGTCCAGCAAAACTGAATGCTATGGCGGAAGGCGGCAAGCGTGGCGCCAATGCAGCACTCCGGCTGGCGCGAGACCCGGGAAAATTTCTTTCAACGGTGCAGATCGGCATTACGCTAATCGGGATCATCAATGGCGCCTATTCGGGATCGACCTTGGGCCAGCCTGTCGCTGTGGCACTGGCAAATCTGGGTGTGCCGGTGGACTGGTCCGACACGCTGGGCTTCAGTGTAGTCATTAGCATAACGACCTACACCTCTCTCGTTGTGGGTGAGTTGGTACCGAAACAATTTGCCCTAGTCGCGCCCGAGCGAATTGCGGTCATTGTCGCGGGGCCAATGGAAGTGTTGGCGCGCATTACTGCGCCCATCGTCTGGTTGCTCGACAAATCGAGTGCACTGATTTTCCGCATGCTCGGCCTGCGGCGCGACAGCCGCGACGCACTGACCACCGAAGAGCTGCGGATGGTTTTCGCCGAGGCCACCCACGCTGGCATTATCGAAGAGCATGAGCATAAGGTCATCGCGGGCGTGGTTCGTCTGGCCGACAGACCGGTGCGTGAAGTGATGACACCACGCACCGATGTGGATCGTATTTCGGCCGACGCCACCGAGGACGAAGTGCGCGATGTGCTTGTCCATTCCTTGCACACACGGATTCCGGTGACCGGCGAGAATAACGACGACATCATCGGCGTCGTGCAATCACGCGATATTGTCGCTGCGCAGATTCAGAACAAGCCGCTCGATATCCGCGCACTGATGCGTCGGGCGGATATCATTCCCGACCAGCTCGATGCGATGGACGCTCTCGAAATATTGCGTTCGTCCGATGTGCCGATGCTGCTGGTCCACGACGAATATGGCCATTTCGAAGGCATCGTGACGCCGAACGACCTGCTGGCGGCGATTGCCGGGGAATTTGCGTCGGACCAGGCACAAGGCAGCGCGGCGAATATCGTTACGCTCGACGACGGATCGATGCTGGTCTCGGGCGCGATGTCGGCCGACGCGATGGCCGCGGCGCTGGACATTACACTGGACGACGACCGCGATTATGCGACCGCAGCGGGCCATGTCCTCCACATATTGCGCCATTTGCCGGAAGAGGGCGAAGCGTTTACCGACCAGGGTTGGCGCTTCGAAGTTGTCGATATGGACGGGCGCAAAATCGACAAGTTGCGCGTGCGACTTGCAGAAAAGGCAAGCAAGTCCAACGCAGTTGAGGGCTTGTGATTATGAAGATGCTTGATTAGGGCATTGCCACAACAGCGGATTAGCAGGACATAACATGGCCGATTTTTTTCTTCCCAAGAACAGCAGAGTGCAAAAGGGCAAGAGCCATGCTGCGGCTACCGGCGGTACGGTCAAGAAATTCAAGGTCTATCGTTACGATCCCGATAGCGGCGAAAACCCGCGTTATGATACGTTCGAAATCGATACGGACGAATGCGGCCCGATGGTGCTCGATGCGCTAATCAAGATGAAGGGCGAGCAGGACAGCTCGCTCACCTTCCGCCGATCTTGCCGCGAAGGGATTTGCGGGTCGTGCTCGATGAACATCGACGGCAAAAACGGCCTCGCCTGCACCACCGCCATCGAAGATTGCAAAAGCGAAGTCACCATCACTCCGCTGCCGCATATGGAAGTCATCAAGGACCTGGTTCCTGACTTCACGCATTTCTATGCGCAATATGCATCGATCAAGCCTTGGCTGCAGACCGTCACGCCAGAGCCTTCGGGCAAGGAACGACTGCAATCGCCGGAAGACCGCGCAAAGCTCGATGGCCTTTACGAGTGCATCTTGTGCGCGTGTTGCTCAACCAGCTGCCCGTCTTACTGGTGGAACAGCGACAAGTTTCTGGGTCCGGCAATCTTGCTTCAAGCCTATCGCTGGCTGGCCGACAGCCGCGACGAGATGACCGGTGAGCGACTGGATGAACTGGAAGATCCGTTCCGTCTGTATCGCTGCCACACGATCATGAACTGTGCCAACGCCTGCCCCAAGGGATTGAACCCGGCCAAGGCAATCGCCGAAACCAAGAAGATGGTTGCCGAACGGCACATCTGATTTGGCGGACGCTCCGTTGGACACACCCGCTTTCGACAGCAGCCCTGATCCGGATAATCCCGGCTGGCTGAATTGGCAGATGACCGACCCGACGCGGTATAATGGCACCGTGCTCGGCAAGATGTTGGTGCGCAGTGAAGGTAAGGGCAAGGCGCGATTGCGGATGTTTCCCGAGCACCGCCACAGCAATTTACGTAACGCTGTACATGGCGGAGTGACTCTTGGTTTTATCGATGTCGCGATGTTCGGGGCTTCGCGGATGTTTGGGTTGATCGAAGCTGGGGCGGCGGTAACACTTGACCTTTCGGTCCAGTTCATCGGCGCAGGCGTTATCGGCGAACCACTTGACGCCGAAGTCGAGTTGCTCAAGGAAACCGGCAGGCTATTGTTCATGCGCGGTATTGTTATTCAAGGCGACGAGCGGGTTGCAGCGTTCTCGGGCACGATCCGAAAACCGACCAAAAGATGACCGGGCAGCCTGTTACCGAACGTTATGCCGCGTTGGTTGCAGCGGGGGAGTTGAAGGCTGACCCCGATCAGGCGGCAGCAGCGGCAGCGCTCGCCAAGGTTCAGGCGGAGCTTGAAGCGGTACCTCCGCGCGGTAGCACGTTGTGGCGCTTCCTTGGCAAGAAACCCGAACCGGCACGCGGACTTTATTTAGGGGGCGGGGTCGGGCGCGGGAAGTCGATGCTCATGGACCTGTTTTTCGACAGCGTCCGCATCAAACGAAAACGCCGCGCGCATTTTCACGAATTCATGCTTGATATTCATGCCCGCCTA
>JANLSY010000088.1:0-2818 GCA_031362665.1 Sphingomonadales bacterium | reverse complement strand
TCAATTACAGGTTGGTTCCCGATGCGACCGTCGAAGAGCAGGCGGCGGATGTTGCCGCTTCTGTCGCCTATTTCCGCAAGAACGCGCAAGCGTTGGGCATCGATCCCAAACGCATCGTGCTAATGGGCCACAGCGCAGGCGCGCATCTTTCGGCATTGGTCGGCACCGACCCGCAATATTTGCGCGGTGTCGGGCTTGATATGTCGGCACTTTCGGGTGTTATTCCACTTGATGGCGCGGCTTATGACGTGCCAGATCAGATGAGCGAAAACGCGCGGCTTATGGGTGATACCTATAAACAGGCGTTTGGAACCGATCCGATACGGCAAAGAGCTTTGTCACCCTATTTCCAGGCTGCCGCGCCAAACGCCCCGGCCTTTCTGATCTTGCACGTCGAGCGTGAAGACGGCGCGCGGCAATCAGCGGCGCTAGCTGACGCGCTTCAGAAAAATGGCACAACCGTGAAATTGCAGGGCTTTGAAGGCAAGGGCCTACGGGGCCATATGGAAATCAACCGCAAGCTTGGCGAAGCGGATTATCCCGCGACGCCAGTCGTTGATGCGTGGCTGAAATCGATTTTTAGCGGTTAAACCGGTTCGGCGCGACCGTTCGTGAGGACGTAGGCGCAGTTGAGCAAAGCCGCACTATCTTTTTCATCGAGCGCGGCAACGGTGACCCAGCCTTCGGCTCGCATTTGCGTGGCCTTATCGGGGAGCGTTCCGAGCGGAAGAAAAACCCGTCGGTTTTCGACTTCTTCCGCCGCCACGTCTATCACCGGATCGGGATAAAGCGAAAACCCCGTGGCAACCTCGTGCGTGCCATCGGGCCGCGCTATGGGATAAGTGCCGCCGCGACCAAGAGCAGCTGTATAGCCCTTGGCAAAAAGCGTGAAGCCGAACCAATTCTGATATTCGAAGCTGTGTCGCTCCGTAGGATCGAGCGTAATCGTGGCGCGCCCTGCGACCGATGCAGCGATTGCCTCGAGTCCGGCAATCCGCGAGGCCAATGCACCGCCCGCATCGATCGCGCGCAGTTTTTCGACAGCGTCGGCAAATGGTCCAGTGGCTGCCAGCAAAGGCAAATAGGCGTCCGCCCCGAGCGCACTCAAACCGCCTGCGTCCTTCATGTCGAGTTCGGAGCGAACGGCGTCGATTTGATCGGGCGCCAATGGCAGCGCCTTCGCGGCCAACGTCTCCACAAGGTCGGGAAGCGTGAAATCTACAGTGATATCCTTCACCCCCGCTGCCTCAAGCGCATCGACCGCCATGCCGACGATTTCCGACGCCGCCGCTACGCTATCGTTGCCAATCAGCTCCGCGCCCAGCTGGGTTATCTCGCGCTCGGGCCGCAATTGCCGCGCACGTAGCCGCAAAACCTGTCCATGATAGCAAAGCCGTAACGGACGCGGGGCATCGGCCATTCGCGTCGTCGCAATCCGCCCCACCTGCACGGTAATGTCACCGCGAAGCGCCAGCGTATGGCCAGATACCGGATCGGTAAAACGCAGCAAGCTGTTTCGGGTGGCACCGCCGCTGCGGGCAGACAGGCTGCTCTCGAACTCGGCGATCGCAGGTGCGACGCGGGCATAACCGTTCGACGCCATGACATCTAGCATCGCTCGCGCCACCCGCACTGCCGCCTCCGCTTGCGGCGGCAAGCGGTCGCGGAAGCCTTCGGGCAACAAATCGGGCGGTATGCTCATGCGCGCTCTTTACGCGAAAAGTCTGCGTGGGAAGCCCCGTTCAGAATTTCAGCGCCTTCACCGTCTTCACACCGGGGAGCTTGCCAAGCTTTTGCAGCACGTCCTCGGGAATCGATGAATCCATAGTCAGCAGCAGCACCGCTTCACCACCAGCATTGCGCCGACCGAGGTGGAACGTACCGATGTTCAGACCAGCTTCGCCGAGGGTCGTTCCAACGCGTCCAATAAAGCCCGGGGCATCTTCGTTGACGATATAGAGCATGTCGCCTTCAAGCTCTGCCTCAAGACTGATGCCGAAAATCTCCACCAGACGCGCTTCGCTATTCGCAAATAGTGTACCTGCAACTGACCGCTGCCCCTGGCTGGTATTCACCGTCACGCGAACCAAGGTATGATAAGCGCCCGATCTGTCATGGCGCACTTCGCGAATGTCGAATCCGCGCTCTTTGGCCAGATAAGGTGCGTTGACCATATTCACCGCATCAGAAAAGCGGCGCATGAAACCTGACAGGACCGCAGCAGTAATCGGTTTGATGTTGAGCTCAGCCGCCGCGCCTTCGACCTCGATAGAGATGTTGTCGAGATTGTCGTGGGCAAGCTGTCCTACCAACGAACCCAGCTTTTGCGCCAGCGTCATATAGGGTTTCAGCTTGGGTGCTTCTTCGGCGCTCAGGCTCGGCATATTGAGCGCGTTGGTGACGCCGCCATTGACGAGATAATCCGACAACTGCTCGGCCACCTGAATCGCGACATTGACCTGCGCCTCATCGGTCGATGCACCAAGATGCGGGGTCGAAATGAAGTTTGGGGTGCCAAACAAAGGTGATTCCTTGGCAGGTTCGGTCACGAACACGTCAAGCGCAGCGCCGCCGACATGGCCACTGTCGAGCGCCTCCTTGAGCGCTGCTTCATCGACCAACCCACCGCGTGCGCAGTTGATAATCCGAACGCCCTTTTTGCATTTGGCGATGTTTTCGCGGCTCAAAATGTTGCGCGTTTGATCGGTCAAAGGTGTGTGCAAGGTGATGAAATCGGCCTTAGCAAGCAGCGTATCGAGGTCTGCCTTTTCAACGCCCATTTCGACCGCGCGTTCAGCGGTGAGGAACGGGTCGAACG
>JANLSY010000077.1:0-1980 GCA_031362665.1 Sphingomonadales bacterium | reverse complement strand
GTCCCATTCGCGCCACGGCGCGATGACCTTGATGTCCGGGTTGAGCGCGTAAGCCGAAAGCTCGAACCGCACCTGATCATTGCCCTTGCCGGTCGCGCCATGCGCGATGGCATCGGCCCCGGTTTCAGCGGCAATTTCGATAAGGCGCTTCGAAATCAGCGGCCGCGCGATGGAGGTGCCGAGCAAATAATCGCCCTCATACCGCGCGTTGGCGCGCATCATCGGGAACACGAAATCGCGGACAAATTCCTCGCGTAGATCGTCAATGTAAATGTGATGATCGGGCACACCCATCAGCACCGCCTTTTCACGCGCTGGCCCAAGTTCTTCGCCTTGCCCCAGATCGGCGGTGAAGGTCACCACCTCGCAGCCATATTCCACCTGCAGCCATTTCAGGATAACACTGGTGTCTAGACCACCCGAATAAGCGAGAACGACTTTCTTGATATTGTCTTTTGACATGGCATTTTCCGATGCTCAATTTCAGCCGCGCGCCTATCAGCTTAGCCGCCGTTCCACAACTCCCAGAGCTGCCAAAGCCCAAGCAACAGGAACATCGTAGCGGCAACCCGGTGAACGACCTTTAGCGACACCTTCTCGACAAGCTTCTCACCCAGATAGACCGCGGGGACATTGGCGAGCATCATGCCGAAAGTCGTGCCAGCCGCCACGGCAATCACCGAGTGATATTGTGCACCCAGCGCAATCGTTGCGACCTGCGTCTTGTCCCCCATTTCAACCAGGAAAAAGGCGATGGTCGTAGCGAGGAAGGCACCGCGTTGCGATGCGACCTTCATATCGTCATCGACTTTGTCGGGGATGAGCGTCCATCCAGCCATCGCGATGAATCCGAACGCAATGGCATAACGAAAGGCGTCGCTTGCAAAGAAACCAGCCAGTGCGCTCCCCGCCCACGCGGCGAGCGCGTGGTTCGCAATCGTCGCGGTGAAAATCCCGGCGATGACCGGCAGCGGTGTTTTGAACCGCGTCGCAAGCAGGATCGCCAGCAGCATCGTCTTGTCACCAATCTCGGCAATCGCAACGAGCACGGCGGACGTGAAGAAAATTTCCATCTGAAACTCCGGGGCCAGGCAAAAATTCGACGCAATGCCACCGGCGACCTCTGCCCGACCGGTGCAGGTTGCCGATGCCATTGGTCTCGCCTTGAGCCGCATCATACGACCCCACATGCACCACGACCTCTCGGCCAAATATGTTGATGCATGTCCAATCCCAAGGTGGAATCGCTGGCTACTCCCCAGATGACGCGTTAATATCTAGGCCGCTATCGAAGGAGAAGCAAGATGGCCAAAGCGGAGCTCAAGACAAAGCCGACCGAAATCAGCGTTGGCGCTTTTATAGATGCTGTTGCCGACGAGAAGCAGCGGGCGGATACGCACAAGATCGCTGATATGATGGAGCGGCTATCAGGTCACAAACCCAAAATGTGGGGGCCGACCATAATCGGCTTCGGCAGCTATCATTACAAATATGACAGCGGCCGCGAGGGCGATATGTGCCGCATCGGATTCAGCCCTCGCAAGGGAAATACGGTGTTATATCTCGTCGACGGGTTTGAAGGGCATGTTGCGCTGATGGAAAATCTGGGCAAACACAAAACCGGCAAATCCTGCCTTTACATCAAGCGCCTGAGCGATGTCGATGAAGCGGTCTTGGAACAGTTGATCGTCGAATCGCTGGCCTATATGGCGAAAAAATACCCCGAGTAAGGGCGTAACTTTAAGGCGTGTTTTCGCGAACTTCATAACGCGGACGGGGTTTAACTCCCTTTTTCCCTGTCCGTACCCGACAATAGGAATGTTCGATGAAAAATACCGTTGCCCTGTTCATGACGTTGGTCCCGCTCGCGCTTGGCGGCTGCCAGAAATCAGCGCCCGTTATAGAGGATGCCAAGGCAGCGACCCCAATCATTGCCACCAAAAGCAACGCAACGGCAGAAAATCCTATCGTCGTCGAACT
>JANLSY010000059.1:0-6720 GCA_031362665.1 Sphingomonadales bacterium | reverse complement strand
CGCGCGGTAATCGACCGCTGCTATCAGTCCGTCAAAACGGGCCATGATCAAATGAGCGACCTGAAGCATCGTCTTCAGGCCGGTTAAAAACTTCGACGAACGTCGCGAAAAGCCCGCAACTATATGTTGCGGGCTTTTTTGTGCCGCTCGACAAAACCCAAAAAAACACCCCGGCCGCTTGGACCGGGGTGCTGGATTTGCTGGCAATCGCGAGGGGGTGGGAGTTGCCAGCGGGGGTTTATGTAGATGTATGAATGGCAAACATTATGCAGGAGAAAAGGTTCCCGCGGCCGTAGGTGTTTTTTCTTCGTCGCGCTCACGGTGCAAAAGCAGTGCCTGCCCGATAGTTGCCACCACCGTTTCGGGCTCGAAAGGTTTTGTGATCAAATAGGTCGGCTCTGGCCGCGAACCCGTCAGTAACCTTTCAGGGAATGCAGTTATGAAGATGACCGGAACGTCCTGTTCGGCCAAGATATCTTTAACGGCGTCAATACCGCTTGATCCGTCGGCAAGACTGATATCCGCAAGGATAAGCTCGGGTCGCTTTTCCTTTGCCGCAGCCAGTGCCTCTTTATGCGTACGGACAATTCCAACGACGGTATGGCCGAGCGATTCGACTATTTGCTTGATGTGCATAGCGATGATCGACTCATCTTCGATGATCAGCACTTCGGCAGCTAGCGCATCTTCAATGGCTGAACGCGCATCGCCGACGAGGTCGGCGACCTGGCCGGCTTCGATTCCCAGAATGGTCGCCACCTCCGCTTCGCTAAAACCTTCGACCGCGGTCAGCAAAAGGCTCTGCCGCATCGCAACCGGGAATTGGGCAATTACCCCGCTGCGGCCCTTCGACGCCAAAGTTTCAACAATCTCCAGATTCCAGAGGCGGTGGAAAATTCGGAACAATTCTGCTCGTACGGGCTTTTCTGAATCAAACTCTTCGGGTGCTTCGAGCAGCGCCTCAAGCATTTCCCGGACAGCAGCATCGCCGAGCGACTGCGACCCCGTCAACGCACGCGCATAGCGGCGCAGGAACGGCAATTCGGCAACAAGTGCCTCACGTAAAGACATGATTCCTCCTCGATTTGTAAGTGTATTACACATTTCGACGAATTTTGTTCCAAATCGCCGGAACATTTTTTTGATTAACGCCTTATAACAGCATTATGATTGCGGGAGGGCGGAGTCAAAATGGCACATAAGTGCAATTTCCTGTTGCTGGATAAGGCATGCATTCCCGCCGGAATTATCGATGGCGGAGCGTACATTGTCGAAATCTAAAAAAAGAGAATCCAAGCCAATGCGCTTTGTGAATGCCGTAGATCCGGACTTCGACCCCATCTCCGCCGCATTGCGCCAAATGCACAATGGCGTGGCGAGCGAACCCGTACCTGATGAATTTTTATTGCTGCTTGATCAGCTCGACGCGCGGATGGCGGAAAAAAACAAGAAACCATCATGACCGAGCCACAAGAAGAAGATGGTGGCCGCAAACCGGCCACTCCCGAATTCCGGCGTCAGTTGCAGGATATCATCCCGTCGTTGCGTGCATTCGCGCGTGGCCTCTGCGGCAATCGCGAACTAGCGGATGATTTAGCACAAGAGGCAATGATGCGCGCATGGGCGGCGCGTGACAGTTTCGAGCCCGGCACCAACTTTCGGGCATGGATTTTCATGATCCTGCGTAACCATTTCTATACAACAATCCGGAAAAATTCGCGGATGACGAGCTGGGATCCAGAGGCCGCTGAACGAATTCTGGTGCAGGAGCCCGCGCAGCAACACGCCATCCATATCACAGACGTCGAAAAGGCGTTGCAGCAGTTGCCTGCCGAACAGCGCGAGATGCTATTGCTCGTGGGTGCTGGCGGTGCGAGTTACGAGGAAGCGGCCGAGATCGCCGGATGTGCGTTAGGCACTGTGAAAAGCCGCCTTGCGCGGGGTCGCACGGCGCTAGCTGCAATCATAAACGGTCCTGGCGACGTCCTCGAGACGCAGCGCCATTCAAATATGACCGACAAAGACGTGATGTCTACGGCGGCCTGAATCAGTTTGGACGAGGGCAAAGGGGGTTGATTTTGTTTCGAAGGCGATCACCGAGCCTCAAGCAAGGGTTGCTGCTGATCGTGCTGCTTGCGCTTTTACCGATCACGGTTTTTGGCATTATCCAGAGCATCGCAAACTGGAACGGCGTTCGGCGAACCGCAATGGAAGCGGTGAGCGCCAATGCAAAGGCAATTGCGGAACGCGAGCGCGACGCTTTTCTGGTCGCCAACAGGCTGCTCGTGGTGGCTGCGGCCAACCCCGATATTCGGGGCATAACGGCGAAATGTAACGAATTACTGAAAGCCGGATTTCAGGGGTACAACCCAATCATCAATTTCCTACGTACCGATTCGGATGGTCGCGTACGCTGTTCCATCCTACCCTTTCGTCCGGAAGCGGCGGTTGCGGGAGAAGCGTGGTGGCAGGCGACAAAATTGGCGAACGGAATTACCGTCAGCCAACCCGTCGTTGGGACGGTTTCGGGCGTCCCCATTATTGTTATTGCTCTGCCGGTGCGGGACGAACGCGGTCGGTTTGCAGGCACATTCAGCGCGGGCCTTGACATTTCAATGCTGGCGAAGTCGGTCGCGAGCTCGCCCGAGGCCGCTACCGGCGCAATCGCCATTGTTTCTAAAAACGGTCAACTGGTTGCAAGTGACACGCCAACATTGCCGTTCAATCTTCCGACAAAGCTCGAGAATGGCGGTGTGGGAACGTTGATATCCCACGACAAAAAAGAATGGGTGTATGCGACTTTTGCGTTGAGCGGCGATGAATTGTTTGCGGTTTATGCCGAACCTCGTTCCAAGATATTATCCTCCGCGCTGGCGCAGTTCCGGGCCGGCATCATCCTGCCGCTGATTGCGATTGTACTTACATTGCTTGCAGTCTGGTTCGGCACAAACCACTTGGTCATCCGCTGGCTAAACTCGCTTCGACAAGTAAGCGAAGCGTTTACCCGTGGCAATTTCACAGACAACCGGCACGCATTTGCAAACGCGCCGGTCGAGTTGCGCGAGTTGAGCGACGATCTTCATGACATGGCAAATGTGATTGAAAACCGGACAACCGAACTGACCGATGCGTTGAATGCCAAAACCGAATTGACCCGCGAGATCCATCACAGGGTCAAAAACAACCTTCAGATCGTCACCAGCCTGCTGACCATGCAGGCGTCGCGGATGAAAGGAGAGGACGCGCAGACAGCGCTGAAACAGGCTCGTGCCCGCGTTGTTGCGCTAGCCCTCATCCACCGCCTGACTTATGAGGAAGAAAGCGACACTACCCAACCGACCGTGGCGGTTGAAAATCTGCTTGAAGAGCTTTGCAAACAGCTCCGCTATTCGCATCGTGAACGGCGGGGAGTCGATTTAAGCTCCCGCACCGACGATTTTGCCATTTCCGCAGATCTGGCCGTTCCGCTCGCGCTTTTCATAGTCGAGGCCGTGACCAATTCTTACCGGCACGGATTTGGCGAGGGTGAAAGTGGCAAGATCGAATTGGTGTTTGAGCTGAAGGACAATGAAGTCTTGTTAACAATTACCGATAACGGACGGGGCTATGACGTCGCCGCCCAAGAACGAAATGATATGGGAACCGAACTCATGCATGGATTTGCGGCCCAACTAAATGGCGTTGATACCTTGTCGAGCAAAATCGGTTCGGGCAGTCAGACGACACTTCGCTTTCCTGTATAACAACCCAATTCGCAAAGCACTGGACGCATAAACGCAGAAGGTCCATTTGGTGCTAATGCAGTGAGCAGACGAAAATCCGGGTCGACATCTGATTGCAAAGCTGAATGCATTTACCCGTATTACAGATGAAAGTGCCGAGGCGATTAAAGAAATGGCCTGAGAGCTTTTCCTTCGGCTAAAGACCGTAGGACTGTGCGAAGGCAATCGGTGTGACTTCCCTTTGACCCAGGTCGATATCGCCGATGCCCTCGGGATGACTCAACCGCATGTCAGCCGGACGATATCCCAATTGAATAAATCGGGTGTGGCGATGCTGAAACGGAGGAAACTTGAGGTGACAGACCTGCACAAGCTCAAGAAACTTGCTGCGTTTAACTCCAACTACCTCCACAATCTGTACGAGGGATAAGAAAAAACCCGCTGGCATAACCAGCGGGCCCTTTTCTTGACCATTGGCAAA
The DNA here is from genome assembly GCA_031362665.1 of Sphingomonadales bacterium. GTDB lineage: Bacteria > Pseudomonadota > Alphaproteobacteria > Sphingomonadales > Sphingomonadaceae > Sphingorhabdus_B. Next base: position 2,517 of record JANLSY010000059.1, on the reverse strand, counting down.
GAATTTACTTCTTTGCGTCTGCCTTGTTTTCCATCGCGTCGGCCTTGACTTCAGCCTTGTCGCGAACCGCTTGGGCATCGGCTTCCATCTTGTTTTCAGCTGGTGTGTCCATGCCATCGGTCTTGGTATCCAAGGTATCGGCCTTGTCTTCCATCGCATCGGCGGTTGTATCAGCGCTTTCGCGCGTCGCATCAGCCTGATTATCCAGTTTTTCAGCCGAAGCTTCGTTGGCGTTATCGGCTGGCGTATCGCAGCCTGCGAGTGCAACCAGCGAAAGTGCGGCACATGCGCTCAATAAGGTCTTTTTCATAAAATATTCCTTCCTTGAAATTAGCGGACGCGGCCGCGACGAAACAGGTTGACGATCGCCAGCAGGACGACAGCGCCCAGAAACGATGCAACCAGAGACATGATGTCAAAACCACCACTGGTAATCGGTGCGCCGCCAATCAGCGGTGTGATGATGAAGCCAGCCAATAATGCTCCGACAATGCCAACGACGACGTTCAGGAAAATGCCCTGTTGGCCATCAGTCCGCATCACGATGCTGGCAAGCCAGCCCAAGACGCCGCCTACGACAAGTAGTATAATTATGTTCATTTGCTTTCTCCCTTTGGGGTGTCGATATAACCGACGATTGAACGATAGGTTCCAGCAGTCCAGCGGAGTGGACAAAAGTCGCTGCAGTGCTCGAATGGGCTGCGACGTGCAAATATGTCGGCGGCGACAGGAACCTTATAGATTGGCGGGACGTTTGCCTTCCCTACCCAATCTTATCGAGGAGAGCAGATATGGTCACCGCCACCCAGTCCGGAGCCAACAACGGCAATACAAAATCCACTGCCAAAGTAAGCAACGGTGCATCCAATGGCGCTCGGAAAACCGCTGGCAAATCGGCTAAAGCAACGTCAAGCCGCAAAAATGACGGTCGCTTTCGCAAGCATCGCGCGTCGGAAATGCCATCATGGCTTACCGCTGCCGTATCAGTTATCGGCGTTAGTGTAGCCGTTGGCGCAGGGCTCTATGCGACGCGCCACCAATGGATGTCGAAAGCCGAAGCTTGGCGCGATGAGTTTTCGGCGGCGTTTGCCGATGACGAAACCGATTACGAAAATTTCGACCAGACCCGGAATGCTGGCATAGACGCGATGCGCGACCATCCGGGCGACGATTGGGAAGATATCGACGATATGTCGGACGCGTCCTTCCCAGCCAGCGATCCGCCGTCGTTTACGCCCGGAGGAGCCTAAAGCATCCTATTCTTGGTCGGGTGCCTCCTCAGGCGCCCCGCCAGGAAAGTCGACATCGCCGCCATCGGGAGGCACTTCGTCGGGCCATTCGTTTGGCTCTTCGATCGGACGGCTCGGCGTTTTAGGGTCGTGGGTCATGACAGTCTCTCCTCGTATGCTAGAGAGCTAACCTCGCCCGCGCCAAAATGTTTCGCGGGTGGGTATATGATAAGCGCCAGGCTTTGGTAGCGAAGGAGGGACTTGAACCCCCGACCTATGGATTATGATTCCACCGCTCTAACCAGCTGAGCTACTTCGCCATACCAAGCGTGATTCCCGCACAAGGGCGAGAAGCAAGGCGGCGCTATAGGCTTGGGGTTTTGGCGGGTCAAGGCCCAGCACAAGCAAATCAGCCCCTGAAACTCCACGATGCGATATGTTCCCACGGACCGTCCCTGTAATAGTGAGCAGAAAGGCCAGAAATGGCGAGCGGACGGGGTTTGAAAACGTCCGAAAGCACGGCATGGAGCGCCTTGGCTGTTGTGGGTTCGACCTTGTTCTGGACGGTGATGTGCAGGCGCGGGCTGGCCTGATCCTGCGGTATCAGGAGGCCGCGAAATTCCTCTGCTAGCTCATCGCGGATCGCCATTAGTTCGGGACTGTCGACGCGGTAGGCGACTCCTCTGCCCAGCATCGTGACGTCGCTGAGATGCGCGACCGGCGGACGGCATTCGCCAGCCAGCGCGGCCAGCCGCAGCCTGATTTCAGGTAAATGGCTTGGCGGCAGATGGTGGAACAAAGTAATGTGCGCGTCCAGATAGTTTCGCTCGGGCGGGAAATGGGCGCGTCGCAAACCATTGGCCCACGCCTGATCGGCCTTGCCCATTTCGGCGGTGATGATGATCGGGGCGGTCACTGCCCTTGCTTAGCAGGTTACAGGACACAAAAAAGCCGCCCGGTCTTTCGACAGGGCGGCTTTTTGTCGTTTGCGCACGAAAAACTTATGCGTCGTCGCTGGCCTCTGCCGACAGACCGCCTTCGGCTTCGGCAGCAGCCTTGGCGGCAGCTTGCTCTTCGCGGCGCTTTGCGTTGGCAGCGGCTTCGGCTTCGTCGGCAGCATCGCTAGCGACTTCGGCTTCAACCTGGGCTTCGATGGCTTCGGCAGCGATCTCGGCCTGTTCGGCTTCGAACATCTGGTCGAGAACGTTGACGCCGTCCTTTTGTAACTCGGCTTCGTCGTCCGAACGGGCCACGTTGACCTGAACGTTGACCGAAACTTCGGGGTGCA
>JANLSY010000048.1:0-17765 GCA_031362665.1 Sphingomonadales bacterium | reverse complement strand
GGATCGCGATGCGCGCCGCCGGTTGGCTCGTAGATGATCTGGTCGATAACATTTAGCCGTAGCAGTTCGCCCGCGGTGATTTTCATCGCGCTGGCCGCTTCTGCGAAATTGTCCGCGCTTCGCCACAAGATAGACGCACAGCCTTCGGGCGAAATGACGGAATATACCGCATGCTCCATCATCAAAACCCGGTTCGCAGCGGCCAAGGCAACCGCTCCACCCGACCCACCTTCGCCAACGATGAGCGCAATCAGCGGCACGCCCAGCGACAGGCATTTTTCCGTACTGCGCGCAATTGCTTCGGCCTGACCACGCTCTTCGGCATCAATGCCGGGAAAAGCGCCCGGTGTATCGACAAAGGTGATGACGGGCAGACCGAAACGGTTGGCCAGGTCCATCAACCGGATAGCTTTTCGATATCCTTCCGGCTTTGCCATGCCGAAATTATGCCTTAGCCGTGATTGCGTATCCTCGCCTTTGGCGTGGCCGATAACCATGATCGAACGTCCGGCGAAAGTTGCCAATCCACCTAAAATTGCTTGATCGTCAGCAAATTCCCGGTCGCCCGCCAATAGCATAAAGTCATCAAATAAGCCGGCAATCAGCTGAGGGAAATGAGGACGAAGCGGGTGCCGCGCAACGAGCACACGTTGCCACGGCTCAAGCCGGCTATAAAGATCGGCTAATTGGCGTCGAGCGCGCTCCTCAAGCATTTGCGCACCATCGCCGGTACCGCCAACATTGCGCAACTCGGATGCTCGAACTTCAAGAACCTCGATCGCCTTTTCGAATGACAAGTACTGATTCAAACGGTCATCGCCATGCCGCGATAAATGCGGGCGCGGTAACGGGAATCCTCCGCATCCGGCAACGGCGCACCCAGCAAGAGGACCGCTCTGGCAAAGCGCTTAACCTCCTCGACATGCTCGTCATAGTTGCGCGGCTCTTCCGAACGTACGCGGCGTGTCAGGTTGATCTGGTTAATCGGGACGTCGTGCACCAGCCGCTCGTTTTCGACAGCAAGCGTTACGGTAAAGGCATGAAGCGTCGTCTTGACGAAATTGGCCAACGCGAAGGCCGGGGTTGTGCTCCCCATTGGCACGTCGGGGGATACCAGAACCAACTGACAATCATCATATAGCGACGCCTTTCGTGCTACGCGGAAATGATGCGTTAGATTATTCTCGATAACGTCACGGAATTCTTCGGGGGTCAACGGGTCTTCGAGCTCGAACAGTTTATCAGGCAGCGGAGTGAACGGGGTCGACACGACCGTGGTTGGACGCCCCCAACGTTCGAGGGCCTGATCCATCGCCTCTTCCAATCCTGCCTCGCACGATATTGTAACAATCTTTTTGGCGTCGAGGTCAGCCAACTGCGATCGGATAGCCGCATCTCCCGCAGCCGATGCAGTCAGCAACACAACCCTCTCGACGTGGCAGTCCTCGATAAACTGCCGCGCTGCTTCGGCCAGATAGTCTTCGAGATGCTCGCCGATCATCCACACGGTCCTGCCGCGCATCTGGTCGATCCGCTCCTGCTTGGGGCTGCCGAAAAGTTCGCGCTCGGTTGTCGAACGTTCGACGCTTAATCCGCCTGACGGCATAAAGGTTTCGCCGCTGACCGCGCGGTCGGCAAGGAAGAAGACCGTGGCCTGGGCGACTTCGCCTTCGGTCGGCATCTTGCCCAAGTGCAATTGCTTGAGTACGCCGCCACCGACTTTTTTGGCTTCGACAGCGATCTTTTCTGCCGGTAGGAACGGCACATCGTCAGGTGGCACACGCAACAGCCAACCGCCATTGGCTTCCTCAGTGTCCGGGCGATCGTTCCAGCCGGGCGAGTCAATGAAATATCCCGCCTTGCGCAACCTTGAGACGAGCCGGGCAGCGATGGCCCGCGTCAGCATATAGCGATCCCAGGTACACACGCCATCGCCTTCGCGGGCGCATTCCAACGCAACTTCGCGCAATTCGCGCGGGTTGTTGGTGTCATGTGACATGCGCACAGTGTCATTACGCGCAAGCCGCGTAAGCACGGCCTCGACACGCACGCCGCGCCGTAACGCTTTGACGGTTGCGGCATGAATTGCATTCAACCGCTTGTTTTCGAGGATCAATTTCCCGCGCCGTTCGAACAGCCCGGGCTTACCCCCTGTTCCAGCCAGCCTGTCGCCATCGACAGGTCCTGGCGCTATTGCGTTTAGCTGGACTTCAGGCCCGAGATAGCGTGACATGGCTTCGACCATTGCGCGCTGACCCGCCTTCGAGACGGCATAATCGGCGCGGTTGGGATAGGCGACGGCGAGGAATTTTTCACCGCCGAAATAAGACGATACATTCAGGACATAACCCGAACCCTGTGCTTTCATCAGTGGCACGACATGATGCATGAGCAGATAATTGGACACAAGATTTGCATCGAGCGTGTAGCGCCATGCATCAATGTCCATGTCGACGACCATATCTTCAGCCCCGGCGACGCCAGCATTGTTGATCAGATAGTCGATCCGCCCAAAGGCTTTGATTGTCTCATCCACTGCGTTTTTGAGCGAGCCAAGATCGCTGACATCTACGCCTCCAAGCGTCTGTACCCGGCGTTCAACGCCGGCAAAACCGACATCTTCAAGCTCGCTGACAATCCGCGCGCGTGCTAGCGCAAGTTCGCTATCGCGCCTTGCGACCATCATCACCTTGGCGCCTGCTAAGGCCAGCAGCCTGGCAACCTGTCCGCCGATGCCAGCCGAGCCACCCGTAATCAGCGCGACTTTGCCCAGATGAAGGCCGGTGATATTCTCGCTAAAGCCCGGCATCACCTTTCGTGCACCCGTCGCTTCGCCGATGTTGGTCGGCAAATAGAGCGTCACTTCGCGAATTTTGCTTTCCTTTAGCAAGATTCGTGCGGCGTGTCCGCCAGTGAAACGGATATTCTCCGGCTCGTCATTGGCATAGCGGATGATCTGGTTGCCCCATTCGGCTTGGCGGCGGCGGCCATGCTTCACATCAACGTCGGATTCTTCGCGCCAGATGCGTACAAGCTGCTCGGTCGCGGCGCGTAACATGTTGGCGTAAATGTCGCCCTTGCCGTCGGTGGCATTTGAAATGAAGACAAAGCGCGGGTCTTGCAACAAGGTGTCATGGCGTTTCCAGTAACGGCCAAGCGTTCGGGCCAGTGCGATTGCGCCCATCAACTCCTCGTCCATGAATGCCTCGACATCGGCGTCCTCTGCATCCACAAGCGTTCCGACGAATTCGCCGGGCGCTCTAACCGGCATGAATATCGCGCCAGTGATAGGCACTTCCGCATCAGTATATTCTTCAAGCGCCGCTTCCATCGCAGCGGGCTCTTTGCGGTTGAACCTTATGATCGTCAGCCGATCGGTTGCATTCTCCGCCTTGGCACGCGCCTGCGCAACCGCGACATCGGCTTGCCGCGATAGCCCAAGCAAAACTTGCGCTCCGCATGCAATCTGGATCTTGGCAATCTCGAGCGCCTCTTCCCAGCAATCCCCCGCTGCAATCAAAACAGCAAGACCCGCACCATCCATTGATCGCATTGTCGGACGGGCGAGATAAATCGACCTCTCTTCCTTTCGAACCGTCATGCCGTGCGTAACTTCAAAATCATGGCCAGAAAACGCCGCCGACTCGTCGCTACCCAAGAACACGCAGGTTGATGCAATATCCGATGGTGTAGGGAATGTTTTCGCCCGCGCCGCGCCATCAACACTGCGTTCGAGAGCCATCATCTCGAAAAATTGGTTAGCGGTGGTGCCCGCTTCATCGCCCCTCGCTTTGTCCATCGCTGCAAAAACGGTGCGGATGCGTTCGCTGGCAATCGGGCCGGGGAACAGGAGGTTGACGCGAACGCCGCGCGCGCCGAGTTCAAGCGATAGTTCGCGCGACAATGCGTTGAGCGCTGCTTTGGGCACGACATAAGCAGTTCGGGCATAATAAATCGTGCGGGAGAAAATCGTCGACACGTTGATTATCGACGCTCCTTCGCTCATGCTGGGCGCGGCGGCTCTGACAAGATTCCATGTGACCCCGAAAATGTTGCGGATAGCATCGCCAACAGTTTCATTATCCGCAGACCCGGCCTTTTGAAGCGCCGCTAATTCCTTCGCGTCGAGCGGCAGGCTGCCCAATGTCTGCTTTGGACCAGCAGAGCCCGCATTGTTGACGAGAATATCAATGCGGCCGAAACGCGCGATAACTTTTGCAATACCGTCGCGTACCGATTGTGGATCGGCCCCGTCCAGTTCGACTGTCATCAAACGCTCGGGATCGCTTCCGGTTTCCGCGATGATGGCTTTCGCAGCCGCATCGGTTCGTGCTGCCGTCCGACCGGTCATCACCACCGTCGCGCCTTCGGCTAGATAGTGTCGGACAATCTCGCCCCCCAGATTACCAGCAGCGCCTGTGACTATGGCAATCTTTCCAGCCAGACGGCCGGACGCGGTCGCAACGAGGGTTTTCGGTTTCGCCATAGTCACTCTTTCCTATCCAAAAAATCAATTCATTTGTGACGCCCAATATTCGAGCAATGCATCGCGGCTGCGCAGGCCAAGCGCCGGGAGCGCATGGTTCACAACATAGGTCGCGCCGGTGTGCCGGTTCTCCCACATTGCCTGATGCGCCTCGGGCAATTCGTCCCATGCCACCACTTGCGGTTCAGTGACATCGAGCAGCCCAGCCGAGATCATGTCGTTCATCCGGGCAACCTCGAACGCGTTGCACAAATGGGTACCGAGGATTGACGCAGTGGGCATGAGTATCTTGCGCTGCCGGGTCCAGACCTGTGGCGCGTAGAATGTAAAGCGCCGTCCGGTCAGATCTTCTGCAAAGACTACGCGGCCGGTGAAAGGCTTCACTAGTGATGTCGATATTCCGAGCGTGTCCTGATTTGCGCGTTCGATAATCAGGTCAGGCGCACCGCGTGGATTGTCGGGTGAACGAAGGATCCGTCCAACCGCTGATCCGAAAGGTTTCATCACGCGGTCCTGATAGTCACGGACCGCAGCCTTGAATCCTTCGATGTCCAATTTGGCATCGGGCAGGCGCGGCATAGTGTCGGGCCAATCGAAACTATCTCCCTCGCGGCGGCTTATGCTCTCCAAACTCACAATTCCGGCAATGGCATCTTCTAGCCCAAGCGACTGCAAAAACTCCCGCTGGCCATCGGTGGTAGTAGCCACCACCGTGCGCGCATTGAATTGTCGTGCCGCTTCAATCATTTCAAGCCCGGCTTCATCGAGCAAGTCGGCAGACCGTGGTCCATAATAGACGAGCACCGCTTCGCCGCCGTTCAACGCAGCCTTTCGCAGCATGGTCTGGGGATTGGCGTAACCCGGCTTACCCATGAAGCTAAAATGATAGCCAGATGAAGCGCCGTAAAAGGCAAGCGTTCCGCCCTCGGCCAATAACTGAAAACTGCGCGGGAATGCGGTTTCGCCGGCATGGCTGACGACATAGTCAGCGCCTTTGCCATCATTAAGAGCCTTGTACGCTTCGACCAGCGGCTCACCCGCCTTTTCCCAACGGCGGGCCTCATCCGGATCGTCGGGCACGATGCTGAACAGATCGATAAAACGCGGATCTTTGCGGTCAAGCGCGCCGACGGCCCCTTGGCCAATAATGAAATCGCAGCGCGCCTGGCTTGAGACCAGACCAGTCACTTGCAGACCCGTTCGAACCGAAGAGCGAAGTGCGTCAAGGCCCGTGCCTGTCGCAGCACCTTCGACGAATAGCGTTCTTCCAGGCGCAATCTGCAATGTCGTAAACAGACATCGGCTGATCGTACCCAGGTTCAGAATATAACTTCCCGCCTGTTCCAGCGTCAGGTCACCGGGAATGGCATGAAGCTGGGGTGCCTGGGTAATCAAAAACTGCGCATGACTGCCGGTTTCGGTTTCATAGCCTTGAATGGCAAAGCCAGCATACATCGGGTCGTTGCCGACCTGCGGGCTGAGCAAATCGTTAGTCCCTGAATAGACCGCGACCATATCGCCGACCTTCAGCCGGCCCTGCGCTCTGGCTTCGCTGCCCAGCGCCGCCACCAGAGCAATGCCGCCGGAGCCAGTGATCTGCACATCCTCTTCATGGCCATCAAAAGGTGATACCGGAATACCCGTCAGCGCCCAGATGTCGTTGAAGTTTACCTCTGATGTAAGCATGTACACCAGAGCTTCGTTCGGCGCGGGGCGTGGCACCTCGACAATCAATTCGCGTTCATGCGTTGCTGGCGGGCCGAAACGAGGCGCACCAGTATCGGGATCGCGGGCAATGCCATAGGCATATTGATAGGGCGGAATAGCGGTAACACCCGGGAAATACGGAGCGCCAAGCGGCAATAACTCGCCAGCGGCTTCCAAGGCACGCGCACGCGGTTCATGTTCGGAATCGATCCATACGCCGTTGCGGCGGACGGGAAGCGGCGGGCTGGTCTTGTCCAGAAACTGCCGGATGCCGGTCTTGCCGCCGTCGGGGTCAACGATTGCCTGCGCGAAAACATGCGCCTCGCGCTCCATCCCCTCCGCCATTCCATGCTCAAGACCAGTACGTATCGCATCGAGCGCGCGTATGCCTGCAACGCCACGTCCTGCCCATTCCAGCTGCCGTAAAATACGCTGAAGGAAACCGTCGGAGAGAATCGAGTCAAGATCGATTGGCGACGGCTGCTCCCATTCCTTTGTCAGTTTTTGCCGCTTTGCCCAGGCCTGTCCAAGCGGACTTTGTTCGCCATCCCGCACGAACGCGCGGACCATTGCGTGCGCCGCTGACACCGCATCGTCTCCATCAACTCCTGCGGTGCCAATGACGGCATCAACCAAGCCAATCTCGAATGCAGCATCACTGTCAATTGACCGCCCGCCCAAAATCAGATCAAGCGCATCGCGAACGCCGGTATCTCCTTTTTTGTCTGCCAATAATCGTGGTAAGCGCTGCGTGCCGCCATAGCCCGGCAACAGTCGCAACCTGATTTCCGGTTGGCCAAATCGAGCGGTCGGCTCGGCAATGCGGTAATGACAGGCAAGCGCAAACTCCATCCCGCCGCCAAGTGCAACACCCTGAACTGCGGCGATGCACGGCTTGCCCATCGTTTCGATTTTGCGGAACGCGAGCTGCGCGTTGTTGGGGAGGACCATTGCTTCGTCGAGGCTATGGATTTCCTCAAGCATCTGCCGGATGTCGGCCCCGGCGACGAAAGATGACGTCCCTTCGCCGGTAAACACCACGGCGACCACATCGTCCTTGCGCGACAGATGATCGACCACAATCACAAGTTCGTCAATGGCGCGCTCGTTGAGGGCATTTACCGGTGGGTTGGTGACGGTCACGGTGGCAACGCGCTTGCCAGGGGCCACGATATTATACTGGATAAGGAAATAACGATAGCGGTCGAACAAGGACTGGGACTCGGACAGGCGCTGCTTGCGTTGCCAGTCGTCAATAACGGTCTTGAGTTCAGTCAACACCTCTGGATTGCGCAACGTCGTCACATCGCCCACATCGCCGCCTTCGACCAGCGCGCGGACCATGCGGCGCATATATTTGCCGCTGCGTGTTTCGGGAAACTGGGTAACTTCGATAAAGTCAGCCGGAACCGCAACTGCGCCTTTTTCGGTTCGAACAAGTTCGAACAGGCGGCGGCGGTCATCCTGTGTCAATTTGCGTCCGGCCACGGGAACAACGAAGGCCAGCGGGGTAAGTCCCTTTTCGCGGTGCGGGGCACCTACCACCAGCACATTTCCTACCGGCGAGTCAGGATCGAGCGCCTTGTCGCGCAAGATTGCGCCTTCGATTTCCTCAGTGCCCATTCGGTGACCGGATACGTTTATGACATCATCGCTTCGCCCATGGAACGAGAAGGAACCGTCTTCATGGCTGATCGCAAAATCGCCCTGGGTATAGCCCCAGACGTCGCGCCAGCGGGTCCAATAGCCATTGACCCAGCGATCAGAATCGCCGCGCCAGTTCGCGGCAACACTGCCATTTTCGACTTTGAAATTGTCGACATCGCCCCAGATGGTGCGGGCAAGATAGGGATAAGGCGCGGAGATAACGATCTCCCCCTTTTCGCCTGAATCCGCACGGCGCCAGCTAACCCCGCCACTCTCTGCGCGGGCAAACGGTGCCTTGGCGGCAGTGGCTTCGGCGTCCTCGACCCACACTTCACCAACGATCCACGGCAAAGGATAAGCATGCGCGTCTGCCTTCAGCGGGAAATCGTTATTGCCGAAAAAATGGGTCCACGCGATGCCGCCATGTTCGGTCGCCCAATAGCTGTTGATATATTGCGGTGTGACATGATCCATGCCGAATTTCTGAACCGACGGCGAAGTCGGCTCTGCGCAGAATGTCGCCACGCGAAGGCTAGAAATATCATATCGTTCAACATCTGCGAGATTCGACGGATCGGCCATGACAGATTTCAGGAACGTGACCCCGGCCTTGAAGATCGAAACATTATGCCGCTCGATCATCGAGGCAAATCGACCTGCGTGCGGGAATACGGGCGATCCTTCGGCAATCACGCTCGTCACCCGGCTTAACAAAGCCGCCGAGATCAGGTAGCTCTGTCCGGTAATCCAACCTGGATCGGCAACGACATACATCACATCGCCGGGCCGGGCATCGAACGCCACTTTCATTGTGTGCGCGATGCCAGCGGTATAGCCGCCATGGACGTGAACGATGCCTTTCGGCTTTCCGGTTGAACCCGATGTATAGATAAAAAACATCGGATATTCGGCATCAACCGGAAGTGGCGGCGACGATGCCCAGATGGCCCGAACAAATTCGGTGTCTGGCAATGCCAACAAATCCGCTTCGGATGATAGCCCTGCAGTCGCCAATATCGACGCAAGCGCCTCGTCTGTCAGTTCGTGGCTCCATCTGTCGCGTTCAGGCCGCCAGACGATGTCCGGCTGGCCAGTATGTTTGACGACGATAACGGTATCGACCCTCGGCGGCACGTTGACGAGGCTCGATGCGATAGCAACGCGGACGCGGGCGGCATCGGCGGGACTGATACGCCCCGCACTTCCAAGCAAGCTGAGCGCGCGTCCGACGCCGCGCATAACATCAGACCGTTCAACGGTTACTTCGCCAGCCAGCGTCTCCGCGACCGTAGCATGGATAGTTTCCGCATCGCGGGCGTCGATACCCAGATCGGTCGCGGCAATCGTCGAGAGCGCAACCTGAACTGGGACATAATTATCAAGCGCGGGATCGGTATAGGCGGTTTTGAACGCAGCAACCTGCGCATTGCGATAACTGCCGTCTGATGTGACGATTACGCGGGCACCCGCATCGGCAATCCGGTCCGACAATGTCTTGTCGCTAAACCCGCCAAAAACCGCTGTATATATTATGCCAAGGCGCTTTGCCGCCTCGGTCCAGTAGATCTGCGCCATGATGCTGGGCATGTTGAGCGCGATACGATCGCCTGCCTTCAAACCCAACTTGTTCAGGGCTACCGCGCATTTCGTGGTTTCGAGCAATAATTGCTTACGTGAAACGGTGAAGCAATCAACGGGCGCACCCCGTCCGCCGTTCGACGACATGTCCCATCGGTCGCCCTCGAATATGAAAGCTGCCTCAGCACCATGTCCAGCCAGAACATGGCGGTCTACTTCATTGAATGCCGCATTGGTCCGCGCCCCGGTGAACCAGCGCCAATGCGGTGCGTCATCCGAATCAAAAGCCCGGCTCCACGGAGCAAAGCCATTTGGAAGCGCAGGCGAGACGGCTTTACAAGTTGCGGCATCCCACCCGGTCCACGCGCCATCTTCTCCGCGAACGATCCATGCACCATCAGCCCCCACATCCGGTACAAACCAATGGATAGTCGTACTTGCAATTTCACCATGAAATGTGCCGGGATCGTCAAGGCAAGCAATCCGCATCGCATGCCATTTCTCAGCCGAATCCACTGGGTTTACCGTTGGTATAACGGCAGGCGCGATCATCGAAATTCCGGGCTCTACCAACTATAGATATCCTCGCCGTTTTGCTATTGGTCCTCTAACAGACTCGTTGCGACAGATATAAAGTTCAAATAGCGATTTAGCGCAACATTAAAACATACCTTGGCCGACTCGGTTATCCCACAAGAAAGAATCGCTTACACTAATGTGAGGTCCGCTTTTGGGAGCTTAAATGTCGGCTTTAATATCCAAAACGGGGGCGAATTTGCCATTGACAGTTTGGCTGAACGAACGGCTGGCTATCGTGCCAACGCCGCTAAAAGCGGGCTGTCCGAATCGTCCAACAAATCAGCCATATCAACTTTGCCGATGCAATGTCCGCTTATGGGGAGCCAGCCGGCGCTTACAATGACTGCATTTGGGCGCGAAGCTGACATTGACATAGTGGATGAATGAAGGTCCGCTAGGCACCAATGGCGCCCCAGAACCGGACTGTCGGCAACGTCCAACATCCTTTCCGTACGTTCAGGCACGCATCGGTACCGAAATTTCCCAATGATTTGAGTGCCCATCTTTATCCGTTGGGTGCACCACAAAAAGGCCCGCCGCTGCGTGTGCAGGACGGGCCGTTTTTTTACGCGAAGGTTGGCAAATTACTTTGCAGCTTCCTTCATGTCTTTGCCTGCTTCTTCAACAGCGGCGCCCGTTGCGGCTGTGGCGTCCTTGGCTGCTTCGGCGGTCGCGTCGACGGCATCACCAGCGGCTTCAGCGGTTGCATCGGCTGTGCCTTCAGCAGCGGTCATTGCATTTTCAGCCCCAGCTTCAACGGCATTGCCGGTGGCGTCGGCTGCTTCAGCGGTTTCTTCGGCAGCCTTTTCGCCAGCCTGGCCGCATGCGCCTAGCGAAACGGTGAATGCCAGAGCGGCGGCGGTTGCGACAAATTTTTTCATTTTATTCTCCTGTATCCCATGGACCCCTAGCGGGAATGTCGGCGTAACGGATGAACGCAGCAAAACGCAACTATTTTTCGACACCCTTCACCTTCCCCCATTGGCGCGCGGCAGTATAACCAAGATAACCGGTGCCAAAGAGAGCATAGAGCGGCTCGGGTAGGCCGTTTAGATAGGCGTTCATTCCAACAGCAATCTGCGCCGCTGCCTCGGGACGGACAGCCGCAATCAGGCCCATGGGGATCGCCCATAATATGATCGCATACATAACATACAGGAAGCTTGGTCGTGCGCGGCTGGTCCAAGGGTCGTTCGACTGTGCTTCAGCTAAGATCGCTGAAAGTTGGGTGCGCAGTGCTTCCATTTCCTGCCCGCCTTGCAATTTCACAAGTTCCAGCTTGGCGGCATCGCGTGCCTTTGGATCGGGGATGATCTTATCGATCAGGCTGGCGATGGGCCCGACAATGTTTTCGATCAATGGCATTTTTCTTCTCCTTGAAGTTGAAAGGTCAGATTGGGATTCGCTTAAATTGAAAATCACTATCCGATACGGTTCGCTAGCCACCCATAGAGAAACGCTTCCTGTGACGGACGTGCTTCCGCTAGACGAACATAATGCGCCCCTTGAAGCGCCTCGACGGCCTTGAGTAGGACGTCTTCACCACCCGTGCCGCGTTTGCGCAGAAAGCTGTTAAGTGCAAGCAACGTTACCGCACCGATGCGACGGTCCACCGTTAGATCGCCATAATCGCGGGCCTCGCGGTTTAGTGCGTTCAGTGCGCGCTGCAGGAATCCGACCGCCGTACCGGTTCCCATATTGATCCCGGTATCGAATAGCTCTGCCGCCAGTTTCGGTGCAGTTTCGGCAACCTTGTCCAGCGAAGGTGAGAGCCAGTAAAGTCGCTTGTAGATAGCCGCGGCGTCAGACTGCGAAAAGTGGCGCATGTCGTCCATATGGCCGTGTAGCCGCGCAACGGCTTGCGTAATTCCCCATCGCGTTGGCCCGCCCCGGTCGGCGGGATGATCGACATATCCACCTTCGCGCTCGATCACTTCTTCAATCAATCGGTCAATCATGCTTTTCGACATCGCAAACCTCACTTTCGCGAATCAAAATAACCAATACGGTTAGTTGTAGGAAAGTTAAAATTACGCCGCTATGCAGACCCTCCTGTTACCGATGCTTTTTAGAGGTTTAGTCCATGCCGAAAATGGTCAAGAAGGCCAATTTGCCCGAAAAAACCTGCGCAGCTTGCGGCCTGCCGTTCAAATGGCGCAGAAAATGGGCAAAAGATTGGGAAGATGTGCGATATTGTTCGGACCGTTGCCGGTCGAAGCGCAAAGTCTGAATTTTAATTTAGGAAAATTGGTCGGGACGACAGGATTCGAACCTGCGACCCCCACACCCCCAGTGTGGTGCGCTACCAGGCTGCGCTACGTCCCGACCGCCAGCGGGCGCGCTGCACCCGTTGGAAGCGCGCGTATATGGCGGCGCTTTGGTAAAAGCAAGGGCGGTCTCGGCGCTTTGACGTTGCGTCTATGGGGTGCAGGTGATAATCGCGCCCGATTGTTTCACGGTGCCTCCATAATTGTGGCATCTTCATCATAAAGTCGCGGGGATTATCGCATGAATTCGCTTATATTTTTGGCTGCGCCTGCGGGCGCAAGCAGCTCGGCATTTTTAGTTCAGATATTTCCGCTGCTATTGATTTTCGTCGTGTTCTACCTCTTCCTTATTCGCCCGCAGCAAAAGCGCGCAAAGGAACATGAGGCGAAGATCGCCGCAGTTCAGAAGAACGACGAAGTCGTCACCGGC
Organism: Sphingomonadales bacterium; assembly: GCA_031362665.1. Classification (GTDB taxonomy): domain Bacteria; phylum Pseudomonadota; class Alphaproteobacteria; order Sphingomonadales; family Sphingomonadaceae; genus Sphingorhabdus_B. Next base: position 5,071 of record JANLSY010000048.1, on the reverse strand, counting down.
GGTGGATTGATGGGCAAAGTGACTAAGGTCGCCGATGACCATGTCGAAGTCGAAATCGCCCCGAATGTACGTGTGAGAGCGGTGAAGTCGACGCTGGTCAACGTCACCCCGCGCGGATCAAAAGCAGCCAATGATTGATGCCCCGGGGTTGAAGCGCACGAACGCCAACCCCAAATCCCGTTTCTCAAGTTCGCTCGGAACCAATTTATGTTAGATTTCCCCCGTTGGCGCGTCTGGATGCTCAGCATTCTCGTTTTGTTGGGCGTGCTATGCGCGATACCTAGCGTGTTGCCTGCTCAAATGCGCGCCGAGTTGGGGAAGTTCGTCCCTGTGCCGGCGATCAATCTGGGCCTCGACTTGGCGGGCGGAAGCCATATTCTGCTCGAAGCCGACACATCGCAGCTTGCGGCGACCCGGATCGAATCTCTTGAGGACAGCGTTCGGACGGCAATGCGCCGCGCCGAGCCGCGAATTGCCATCGATGATGTGTCACGCGCCAATAGCCAGCTGAGCTTTACCGTCACCGACGCTTCGCAAATTGACGCAGCGCGGGAGGCGTTGTTGTCGTTGACCAGCAACGCAACGGGCGGGCGCGACTGGAACATTGGCGTAAATGATGGCAATCGCATCGTCCTGACCCCAGCCGGTGCAGGCAATGAAACCGCGCTCGATCAGGCGATGGATACGGCCAAGGACGTTATCGACCGCCGTATCAATGCGCTCGGTACGCTGGAGCCGACGATCATCCGGCAGGGTGATAATCGTATTGTTGTGCAGGTGCCGGGTCTTGATGACCCCGAAGCGCTCAAGGCGCTGATTGGCAAGACCGCGAAGCTCGAATTCAAGCTGGTCGATGAACAGGCTGACCCTGACCAGACCGCAAAAGGCGTCGCCCGCGTCGGCAGCCAGGTTTTGCCCTATCCTGAAAATCCGTCCGGTCTTCCCAACATAGCCGTGCGGCGCTTGGGAGGTATTGCGGGCGACAAGCTGGTCAAGGCCGACCCGACTTTTGACCAGCAGACCAACGAGCCAGCAGTTACCATCCAGTTCGACAGCGAGGGCGGGCAGAAATTTGCGCGGATGACGCAGCAAAATACCGGTAAGTTGTTCGCGATTATTTTGGATGGTCAGGTCATTTCAGCACCGCAAATCAAGGAGCCGATTTTTGGCGGCGTGTCCCAAATTTCCGGAAGCTTCACCACCGAGAGTGCCAACGCCCTGTCGATTTCGCTTCGTTCGGGCGCTTTGCCAGTAGACCTTAAAATCGTTGAGGAACGCTCTGTCGGGCCAGATCTTGGCGCAGACTCGATCCGGCGCGGTGTCCTCGCAGCGATTATTGGCACGACCGCCATTCTGGTGCTTATCGCCGTGAGCTACGGACGTTTCGGTCTTTATGCCGACCTTGCGCTGATCATCAATATCGGCCTGATCCTGGGTGTTATGGCCATCGCCAATGCCACGTTGACGCTTCCGGGCATTGCCGGTTTCGTGCTGACCATCGGTGCGGCGGTGGATGCCAACGTGCTGATTAACGAGCGAATACGCGAGGAACTGAAACGAGGGCGCCGCGTGGTGCAGGCCATCGAATTCGGGTATAAAGAAGCGAGCCGCGCGATTTTCGACGCGAATAGCACCAACGTGATTGCAGCGGTGTTGCTCTTCATCTTCGGTTCGGGACCCATTCGCGGATTCGCGGTGGTTCTGATGATCGGCATCGTAACTTCGGTGTTCACCGCTGTAACGCTGACCCGCATGTGGGTCGCCGGATGGGTTAAACGTACCCGCCCGCAAGAACTGACGATTTGAGGAAAAGACCATGAAATTGCTCAAGCTCGTTCCTGACGATACAAATATTCACTTCCTGAAATGGCGGACATGGGCCTTCGGTATCAGTCTGGTACTGATGATCGCCTCGATTGGCTTGGTCGCGACCAAGGGTCTGAACTTCGGGGTCGATTTTATCGGCGGCCAGATGATCCGCGCGACGTTCACGCAAAGCGCGGAGGCGCCGGTCGGTGAGCTGCGCAACAAGGTCGGCGATCTTGGCTATGGCGACCCTACCATCCAGCGCTTCGGCAAGGAAAATCAGGTATCCATCCGGATGAAGTTGCCCGATGGCGCTGATAAAAATCCGGAACTCGCCAACGTAATGGCGACCAAGATTACCAACAAACTGAAGGCGGATTATCCCGGCCTACGGATCGACGGCGTGGATTCGGTTTCTGGCAAAGTGTCCGAAGAGCTGTTCAGCAAGGGTATATTGGCGCTGCTGGCCGCAATGGCGGGTGTTTCGCTATATATCTGGATACGATTCGAATGGCAATTCGGCGTCGGTGCGATCTGGTCATTGATCCACGACGTCACGCTGACATTCGGGCTATTTTCGCTGACCGGGTGGGAGTTTGACCTCAATATCATCGCCGCTTTGCTGACCATCATCGGCTATTCATTGAATGATACCGTCGTGGTTTATGACCGTATCCGCGAAAATCTGATGAAGTTTCGAAAGATGGAAATGTCGGCGTTGCTCGATCTATCGGTCAATGAAACGCTGTCGCGTACGGTGATGACCAGCGTCTCGATCTCGCTGCCACTGATTGTTTTAGTGCTGTTCGGGCCGGACGTAATCTTTGGATTTAGCGCGGCTATGGCATTCGGCATCGTGGTCGGCACTTATTCGTCGATTTATCAGGCTGCGCCGATCCTGATCTGGCTGAAAGTTGGTTCGCACAGCTTTGTGCCAAGCGAAAATCAAGGTTCTGCACCGAAGGGTGAGCGCATAAGCGAAGGCTTTGGCGCTCAACCTTAAGCCACGACTGTTCGGAAAAATGCCGCCAATTGCCGGGCATTTTCGTCCCATGAAAATGCGCTGACATTAGCGGCAACCGCTTCTCGTGAAGGTGGTGCAGCGAGGATGTCAGTGATCGCCGCGGCAATAGCATCGGGCGTGCGCTCGACGATGCGACCGGCTTCGGGAGTTTTTACGAGTTCGCGGATACCACCGACATCGCTGGCAACAATAGGAGTGCCACAAGCCAGTGCCTCAACCCAAGCATTGGCAAGTCCTTCGCTGGCAGAAACGAGCGCCATGACATCGGCAGCGGCGAACAGAGCTGGCAGGTCATCATGCGGCACGTTGCCTAAGAAGCTTACGCGTTCTGCGACGCCAAGTTTAGCGGCCAGTTGGCGGTAATCCCAATCGCTTGCGCCTTGGCCAACCAACATAAGTGTAGCGTCTGGTAGTGCAGGCAAAGCGGCAATCAGCAAGTCCTGGCCCTTGCGCGGGATCAGCGCCCCTACGCTCAGGATGAGCGGCCCGGTGATGCCTAACTTCGCCTTTTCGACATTGCGGTCGCGTGGGACAAAACGCGCTTGGTCGACGCCGGTATGATGAACCATGATCTTGTCGGCATCCATTCCGAGCGCAACCATATCGGCTTTCAGTGCGCCGGATACCGCGAGCAGGCCTGCGGCTTTGTCTGCTGCCTCAACGAGCTGTTCGGCACAGCCCGGCTGCGTGCCCCAATGATGGATGTCGGCACCGCGCGCCTTGATCGTGAAGGGAATACCCAGGGCATCCGACAGCCGCATTGCAGCGGGACCATCGGGGTAGAAAAATTCCGCGTCGATCAGGTCGAAGCCGATTTCGGCGTGAAGCCGCTTCGCCAATGGAAGGACCGCGCGTGCAATCATGCCCGGGTTAAGTCGCCCGCCTATCTTCGGAATAGCCGTAAAGCGGGGACGATACACATCGAGTTCGCCCCATACTTCGTTGTGGAGGTCGCTGAGCTTTGCCATTTCGCCGAATAGGCTCAGCGGCCAGGGCGCGATGCCTATGGGGTTGATAACGGTAACCGCACAGTCTCGCACTGCGGTTAAGGCGGCCGTCTGACGCTCGATGAATATGCCAAAATTCGGGCGAGATGTTGCCGGGAACAGCGTCGAGAGCGTCAGGATACGCAAGGTTTGCGCCTAGAGCGCCCGAACCAACCGAACCGCTTTGGCAATCCATGCCGGGTCGGTTACTACCTGCTGCTTTGCACCTGCTTCCAGCGGTAATATGTGCAGCTTGCCGTCTTCGCGACCCAGCAATCGCCCGAAGACGAAACGCCCACCCGGCCGTGGCACGAGGACGTCGAGATTGAGCGCAGAAGCATAGGCTTCCGGCTGCAACTGCTCCATCCAAAGCTCGTCGCCGCGCCGGTATTCGCCGGTTGCAGCGGCAATCCGCAATCCGACCATCGCGCCTGACACATTGGGCACCATGATCCGCTCTTCCTTGGTCGGCGCGTGGGTACCGTCATCGTGAAGCACTGCCGCAACTGGCAAATATCGCTGGTCGGGAAGGGCTACCAGATCGCTTGAGTCCACTCCAAGCGCATCGGCGATGCGGTTGATCCAGATCAGCGATAATACGCGCGTACCCGTTTCCAAGCGCCCGATTGTTTGTGCCGTGGTCTTGGGTTTGCAGCGGTCGGCGACGTCGGCCAGCGTCAGTCCTTTTGCCCTGCGCACATCGCGTATTCGGCTCTGCATCGTCTCACTCCGATTACCAGATAGGTTTTTTCTTTCCTACAATAATCACCACATGGCAATAGTGATTCATAAGTTAAGGAGAACCGCCAATGCCCCGCAAAATGCAAGCTGCACTCAAATATTCTGACCCGAGACCGCTTTGCGAGCGCCCGATGTACGAACCGGGCGAAAGCAAACGCGGACGGTCAATGACCCGCAGCGTAACTATCAATCTGGCGGAATCTCCGCTGTCATGGCTCCATTCGCGCGGGCATCTCACCGACCGGCAATTGCTTGCCGGAGAGAAGCTGCGCGGCGATTATGAGGCGGCGGCTATGGGCCAGCATGTTACGATGCGCTGGGAAAATGTGCCGTTAGCGCGGCAGAAAAGGGGTGCTCCTTCGGGATTGAACCAGACCGAAAGGATGATTTCGGCCAAAAAGCGGTTTGATGAAGCACTGGTTGCGCTGGGGCCGGATCTTGCCGATATCGCTTGGCGGGTGATTTGCGCTGGCGAAGCCATGCCAGTTGCCGAACGCGAAATGGCGTGGCCGGT